>JAVVEP010000018.1:33920-65355 GCA_032250735.1 Gammaproteobacteria bacterium | reverse complement strand
TGGCGTTCTGGAAATCTAACCGCCTAGGCTGACACAGAATTTTGAACGCCCTCAAAATATGTGGAGGTCTGCAACCGCTGCATTTGAGACCTTGGCAAATATATTATTAGCTTCGTAATTATTGCAGCTTATACGTCAATATGTGGTGATATTTTCTACTTATGCCGCTTTTCGTTTGCAATATATGGAAGTCATGGAGCACTTAACTAATTGATTAAATCTCATCCGCCTTTGCAGCTTATGGCTCAACTCACAACGCGGTTGTTTTTCGTAGTGGCTGACCTGCGGCGCAATGCCCTTCGGTTATTGCGCCCTACCGGCTAGTGGTAGTTACTCGGCACGATCAACGTCGGCGGCAAAGAGATAGATGGCGAAGAGGCCATCCTCATCGACCCAGTGACGCAGTGGCGTGAAGCCGCTGCGGGTGGCGATCTGCAGGAACTCGGCGGGTGCATACTTGTAGGAATTTTCGGTATGCAGCGATTCGCCGGAATCGATATCGAAATGGTGGCCGTTCAGGCGGAGGGTCTGTTTTTGCCGGCTCACCAGGTGCATCTCGATACGCCCGGCCGCTGAATTGTAGAAGGCCTTGTGCTCAAAGCGCGCGGGATCACACTCCATGCCCAGCTCTTGGCGCATGCGGTGTAAAAGATTGAGGTTAAATTCCGCGGTGGCGCCTGCCCGGTCGTTATAGGCCTTATCGAGGATGGCGGTATCTTTTTTGGTGTCCACACCGATGAGCAGCATGCCGTCGTCCCGCACAGCCTGGCGGACCATGGTCAGAAAAGTGTGTGCCTCGGAGCGATCAAAATTGCCGATACTGGAGCCGGGGAAGAAGGCCAGCCGGGGCCCGTCCGGTGCGATCCCGGGGATGGGCAATGAGTGGGTGAAATCGACGCAGGTGGCATGCACCGTCAACCAGGGATATTCCTCGGCCAGGGCGATGGCGGCGGACTTCAGGTGCGCACAGGAGATATCCATGGGAATAAAGGCCGCGGGGCGCAGGGCATCGAGTAGCAGGCGTACCTTGTCGGCGCTGCCGGCACCGGGTTCGATCAGTACGCGGTGCCGGCCGGTCAGGGAGGCGATTTCCGCGGCGTGTTGCAACAGCATTCTGCGCTCGACGATGGGCGGATAATATTCCGGCTGTTGGCAAATCCGGTCAAACAGTACCGAGCCGCGTTCATCATAGAAAAACTTGGGCGGGATCGATTTGGCTTGCCTGGACATGCCGTTGATGACCGCCTCACGCAGGCTCGCCGTCTGCGGTTTATAGTCATGGAAGGTCACGGTTTTTTCCATCAGCCATCCTCTGCCAGTCGTAGCCCGGTAAACGCCCAGCGTTCGTCGGGATAAAAAAAGTTTCGGTAAGAGGCACGCATATGTTGGGCAGGCGTAATACAGCAGCCACCCTTTAATACCATCTGGTTGGACATGAATTTGCCATTGTATTCTCCCATCGACCCGGCCAGCGGCCGGAAGCCGGGGTAGGCCGTGTAGGGCGAGGCGGTCCAGGCCCAGAGGTCGCCGAACCATTGACCGTGTTCACCGGCGCTGGCCGGGTGCAGGAGATCCCGGTCCGCAAAATGGCCGGCAACGGGCTGTTGGGCGAGCTGCAGTTCCAGCTCTTCCTCCAGGGGGAGACGTTTTCCCGCCCAGCGGGCATAGGCGTCCGCCTCATAAAAACTGAGGTGGCAGACGGGCTCGTCGAGGTTCAGCTCGCGCATGCCGCCAAGGGTAAACTGCCGCCATTGGTCATCGCCGGGTTCCCCGTTTCGGGATTCCCAGTACAGGGGAGCCCGCCACTGCTCGCGCTGGATCAGGGCCCAGCCGTCGGACAGCCACAGGGCGGGATGCTCATAGCCGCCATCGTTCATGAAGGCCAGATATTCCCCGTTGGTGATGAAGCGGTCCGCCAGTCGATGCTCGCGGACCAGCCGCTCATGGCGTGGGGTTTCGTTGTCATAGGCAAAGCCGTCGCCGCTATAACCGATGGCCTGGATGCCGCTCTCACCCTCCTGCCACTGCATCTCCCGGCCCTTGCCCGGCGGAATCTTGAGGTCGGTGCGGTAGGCGGGCCTGAGCGGGTTAACCGAAAAATTGTGTTTGATATCCATCAACAGCAGTTCCTGATGCTGCTGTTCGTGGTGCAGCCCGAGGGTGATGCGAAACGCCAGTTTGGCCCACTGGGCGTCAGTGGCGGTGTGCATCAGTTTTTGCATCGCCTCATCGACCCAGGCGCGGTACCGATACACCTCATCGACGCCTGGGCGAGACAGCATGCCGCGCCGGGGCCGCGGGTACATCTCGCCGTGGGTGTAGTAATAACTGTTGAACAGGAAGTCGAAATCGGGGTGAAAGGCCCGGTAGTCCGGCTGGAACTGCGACAGGACAAAGGCCTCAAAGAACCAGCTGACGTGGGCGATATGCCATTTGGGCGGGCTGGTCTGCGCCATCGACTGGATCTGGTAATCGTCCGTGATCAGGGGCTGGCAGAGGTGTTCAGTCGCTCCACGGACACGCTGAAATTCGCTGATCAGGGTCTCGCGATCGTGCGCAACAGCGCCAGTCTTTTCCATGGGTTACCTCTTCTGGTTATGTGCATGTCTGACGATATCGAATGACTTGATAGACAGTGTAGCATCGTCGTCGACATGCAGCGCCGCTATGCTCAGGCGCCGCCCGACAGGCTGCGGGGGAATGGCTTAGGCGGTCAGCTCGGCATGCACCGCCGCAAAGGCGGCGATGGCCGTGTCCAGATCCTGCCGGGTGTGGGCGGCCGAGATCTGGGTGCGAATTCTGGCCTGGCCCCTGGGCACCACAGGGAAGAAAAAGCCCACCGCATAGACGCCGCGCTCGAGGAGTTTCTGCGACATGCTCTGGGCCAGTACGGCGTCGCCCAGCATCACCGGCACGATGGGGTGTTCGCCGGGGGCGATGGCAAAGCCGGCCGCCTGCATGCCGGCGCGGAAGTAGCGGGTATTTTCCTGCAGGCGGTCGCGCAGGGTGGTGGATGCCGAGAGCATGTCCAGCACCCGGATGGAGGCCGCACAGATCGCCGGGGCCAGGGTGTTTGAGAACAGGTAGGGGCGGGAGCGTTGGCGCAGCATGTCGACGATCTCCTGGCGTGCCGAGGTATAGCCGCCGGAGCCGCCGCCCAGTGCCTTGCCGAAGGTGCCGGTGATGATATCGACACGCTCCATCACGTCGTGAAATTCATGGATGCCGCGTCCGGTCTTGCCCATAAAACCCACCGCGTGACAGTCGTCATGGTGCACCATGGCGTCATAGTGGTCGGCCAGGTCGCAGATCCGGTCCAGCTGGGCGATGGTGCCGTCCATGGAAAATACGCCATCGGTGGTGATCAGGATGCGCCGTGCGCCGGCGGCCTTGGCCTCTTTCAGGCGCTCCTCAAGGTCCTGCATATCGTTGTGCCGGTAGCGAAAGCGCGCCGCCTTGCACAGGCGCACGCCATCGATAATGGAGGCGTGATTGAGTTCATCGGAGATCACTGCGTCCTGCTGGTGGAGGATGGTTTCAAACAGCCCGGTGTTGGCGTCAAAACAGGCGGCGTAAAGGATCGTATCCTCCATGCCAAGAAACCGGGAGACCTTTTGCTCCAGGGTCTTGTGAATCGACTGTGTGCCGCAGATGAAGCGCACCGAGGCGAGTCCAAAACCCCAGCGCCCATAACTGTCTTTAGCGGCCTGTATCACCTCGGGATGATTGGCCAGGCCGAGATAGTTATTGGCGCACATGTTGATCACCTCACGGCCGTCGGCGAGGGTAATGTCATTCTTCTGTTCGGAGTCAATGATGCGCTCGTCCTTCCACAGGCCGGCCTGTCTGATCTCCGCCAGCTCCTGGGCCAGGCCGGTCTTCGCACTAATGAAACTCATGGCGCACCTCGTTTATGGTTATGCCCTTGAAAGAATACTATGGTTGAGTCACATGGAAAGGCTGCTCTTCAATCATGACCGTCAGCAGCAGGGATGCTGCTGTCGAGCATACACGGATGTTTTCTTAGCGTGTCTTGATTGAAGAGTAGCCTTTCCATGCGTCTTGTTAATAAAACGCTCAGCGATCTTCCCAGCTGAGAATGACCTTGCCGGAGTGGCCGGAGCGCATGACGTCAAAGCCCTGCTGAAAGTCGCTGAAGTGATAGCGGTGGGTGATGATCTTTTCCAGTGGCAGGCCGCTTTGCACCATCATCACGCCCTTGTACCAGGTCTCAAAGATCTCGCGTCCGTAGATGCCCTTGATGAACAGCCCCTTGAACACCACCTTGGTCCAGTCGATGGCCGTGCCATCCGGCATGATGCCGAGCATCGCAATGCTGCCGCCATTGATCATGCGCTCGAGCATGTCGCGAAACGCCGCTGGCGAACCCGACATCTCCAGGCCCACATCAAAGCCTTCCAGAATGCCCAGGCTGCGCATGAACGCCTCGCTAATGCTTTCGTTTTTGACGTTGATGGCAATGGCCTTCGGCACAATACGCCGGGCCAGATCCAGACGGTAATCGTTGATGTCGGTAATGACGATATTGCGCGCCCCGCAGTGGGAGGCAACCATCGCGGCCATGATGCCGATCGGGCCCGCGCCGGTGATCAATACATCCTCGCCCACCATATTGAATGACAGGGCGGTATGCACCGCATTGCCGTACGGGTCAAAACAGGCCAGCACCTCCGGGGGGATGTCGATGTTCGGCCGAAAGACATTTTTTGCGGGAATCGACAGGTATTCCGCAAAACAACCGTTACGGTTCACGCCGACTCCAATGGTGTTGGGACACAGGTGGCGTCGCCCGGCCAGACAGTTGCGGCAACGCTCGCAGACGATGTGGCCCTCGCCGGACACCACATCACCGATAGTCAGCCCGCTGACATTGGCGCCCATATCGACAATGGTGCCGGCGAATTCATGGCCGATGGTCATCGGTACCGGGATGGTCTTCTGTGCCCAGTCATCCCAGTTATAGATATGGATGTCGGTGCCGCAGATGGCAGTCTTCTGGATCTTGATCAGCACATCATTGTTGCCGACCTCCGGCACAGGCACCTCTTCTAACCACAAACCTTGACTGGGGTGTTTCTTGACGAGGGCCTGCATGGTTTTTTTCATAGTGTCAGCACGGGTCATCGAAGGTGAGAGAGGGTTCAATACTTTAGCATGAATAGCGGCGAGGGAAATGTTATACGGCGGCAGGGAACGGGCAGGCCGCTCGGCCGTTTCAGGCGCAAGTGGAAACGCTCACCACCCTGTTTATGATCCTGGCGCTATGGGTCTTTGCCGAAAGCTCGCCACGCTATCATGACTGGGAGCCTGTGAAAAAACCGTCGGCCTATTATGGCCGTCGATTTTTTCACAGACTCTGATTTCGGCTCGTTCTACCACAGCGAGCGCAGCAGGATTAACAGCCCATCGCGTTTGCGCAGTCGCGGGCGGGCAAACAGGTCGTCCTGCTGTTGCTCCAGCAGCTCCAGTACCCGCAGGCCGCCGTTGATCATCAGCCGCAGTTGCAGGCCGAAGCGCCCGCCGACGGCCCGTCCCAGGGGTTTGCCGGCCAACATCCGGTCGCGCGCATAGCGGATGTGCTGTTGTATGAGCTGGCGGAAGGCGGAATTGCTGCGCCGCTCGCGGATCTGTGCCTCGTCGATGCCAAAGCGGGCAAGCTCTGCCTGGGGCAGATAGATGCGCTGGTTCTCCACAACGTCCTGCTCGATATCCTGCAGAAAATTGATCAGCTGCAGGGCGCTGCAGATGGCGTCGGACTGCTGCAGGTTTTGCGGCGTTGCCTGTCCCATCAGGTGCAGCAGCAAGCGGCCCACGGGATTGGCCGAATAGCGACAGTAGTCCCACACCTCGTCGATGTCGGTATAGCGTTTTTTGCTGACGTCCAGGCGGAAGGCGATGAGCAGGTCGTGAAACAGTGACAGGGGCAGTCGGTGTTGTCTGATCACATCGACCAGGGCGATAAAGATGGGCTGGTCGACGGGCTCTCCCCGTTCAATCGCGTCCAGATAGTCGTCGTATTGCCCGAGTTTTGCGAGCCGCGTCGGGGTATCCCAGTCGCCTTCATCGGCGAAGTCGTCCGCACTGCGGGCAAAGGCGTAAATCACGCTGATCGGCTGGCGCAGCCGTTTGGGCAGAATGAAGGAGGCGACCGGAAAGTTTTCATAGTGCGCGCGGACCATCTGCTGACAGTAGGCATAGGCGCTGGCGAGCGGCTCGGCGGCCGTCGCTTGCTGGTGGGGGTCGGCTGCCATACTATGCGTAGCTCGTGGTCGACCATCTTGTGGTCGCCAATGTGGTGGATAATGTTGTGTAAGGTGAATGCATGTTCGGCATAAAAAAATATTTTATCGGTATGGTGCTGGGGCTGGTGGTGGGGCTCTGGTTTGGTGTGAACCTCGGCCAGGATCGACCGCTGTGGTCCAATCCCTTTGCGGAACGCGCGCTCACCGACAAGGCCAAGGACACGGTAGTGGATGCCTTCAAGGATGCCAGGAAGGCCGCGCGTGACAGTCTGGCGGATTGAGCCTGTTTCGCGCCGCTGAACGATGTTTTACCCCTTCGCTTGACCATCTCTTGTTACTAGCTCGCGTTAGCACCTCGCGGGCCATCACGCCGTCTTCTCCCTCCTGCGGCTAACTCAACGCCTTTTTGATGCGTTCTTCGGTGGACAGGGTCTCCGGTTTGGGTGGTGTTTCCGCTGCTGCCGGCGACACTTTTTGCGCCTCGGTCTCCTGCCCCTCGGGGGTGCGCGCCGCGATCTCCGCCTGATCGATGTGCTCCACGGTCTTCTTGGTGGAGATCCCCATTTCGGTAAACTTGCGGGCGCTGGGCAATACCCGGGTGTCAAACGAGGCGACGGCCTTGTTGTAATGCTGCACCGTGGTGTTGAGATTTTTCCCCATCTTACCCAGGTGCTCGGCGAAGGTGGCCAGGCGCCCGTAGAGCTCCTCGCCCACCTCGCGAATATGTTCGGCATTTTCCGCCAGCGATTCCTGACGCCAGCCATAGGCCACGGCCCGCAGCAGGGCGACAAAACTGGTGGGGGTGGCCAGGATCACCTTTTGCTGCATGGCGTCTTCCAGCAGGGCGTGATCGTTATCCAGCGCGGCGCTCAAAAACTGGTCGCCGGGGATAAACAGCACCACAAAATCCGGGGTGTTCCTGAATTGATTCCAGTAACCCTTGGCCGCCAGCTCCTGCACCCGCTTGCGGACGTTTTTGGTGTGGCGGGCAAGGTGGATCTCGCGCTCCTTGTCATCCGCCGCCTCGACCGCAGACAGATAGGCGTCTAACGGCGTCTTTACGTCCACCACAATCTCACGCCCACCCGGCATGCGCACGATCATGTCGGGGCGCAGGGCGCCGCCCTCGGTCTGGGTGTGTTCCTGTTCGTAGAAATCACAGTGCTCCACCATGCCCGCCAGTTCGGCGAGCCGCTTGAGGGTCATCTCCCCCCATTGGCCGCGCACCTCGGGACGCCGGAGGGCGTTGACCAGATTCCGGGTTTCACCCTGCAGGGCCTGCTGGGTGAGGGTCATGGTCTCCAGGTGCTGGGTGAGGGCGCCATAGGCCTGCTTGCGTTCGTGCTCCATGACGCGAATCTGTTTTTCGGTCTTTTCCAGCGCCTCCCTGATGGGCTTGACGAGGTTTTCGATCGCCTGCTCCTTCTGGCCCAGCTCGCTCGCGGCCCTGGTCTGAAACTGCTTGAGGTTCTCCTGCGCCAGCTTGAGGAACTCCTCATTGTTGTGTTTTAGCGCCTGGCTGGAGAGGTGGCTGAAGGTTTCGGTCAGCTGGCTGCGCGCCTGATCATGGTTCTTCTCAATGGCGAGCAGTTTGTCCGCATGGCTGATGCGCTCCATCTCCAGCTGGGTATTGAGCTCGGTGTTCCTCGCCGTCAGCCCGGCGACGCGGCGCTGCTGGCGCAGGTGGGCGAAGCCACCGCCGAGCAGGGCGGCCAGCAGCATCGCCAGCAGCAACACAAGGAGATTCATGTCCTCGCTCATGATCGACGGGCCTGATGGTGTTGGTGTGGAAAGCCGGTTTTTCGGTGCATCATGGTCTTGTTGTGCTGCCTTTGATTACGTGTTCCTAAGCATAAATTAATCGCGCGACAGAATTAACCCGCAACCTTCATGAATACCGCCTGCGCTGGCCGGGTGGCGGATTACGCAGGGGATTTTTCACAGGCTCCTAGCTGATCTCGGTGCGATTGCGGCCCTTTCCTTTGGCCTGATAGAGGGCGTTGTCGGCCTCATGGATGAGATCATCAATGGAGTCCTGTTGGGGAACCAGGCTGCTGACGCCAAAGCTGGCGGTGACCTTGATCTTGCCCGTGACGTTGCTGATGCTGCTGGTCTCGATCTCGCTACGCAACCTTTCCGCCATGGCCACGGCCGCCAGCAGGGTGGTTTCCGGCAGGATGATGGCGAATTCCTCGCCCCCCAGACGCCCCAGGATGTCCACGTCGCGGACGTGCTTGTGGAAAATGGCGGCCAGGGATTTCAGCACGTTATCGCCGGCGGTGTGGCCATGGGTGTCGTTGATGTGCTTGAAATGATCGACATCCAGCATGATCAGTGACAGCGGGTGGCTGTAGCGCCGGGCCCGGTTAAAGATCTGCTCCCCGTCGTGAAAAAAGGCGCGACGGTTATTCAGCCCGGTCAGTTCATCGCGGCGCGCCAGCGCCTCTGCCCGCTCCTTGGCCAGCCTCAGCTCTTCTTCGACCCGTTTCCGGTCGCTGATGTCGGTGGCGATCTCCATGCGCACCAGACGCCCATCGATCCATTCAATCGCCTGGTCGCGACACTGGTACCAGAGGCCGTTGACGGTGTTCTGGAACTCCCACACCAGCACCCCGGTTGGCTGGCCGTTTTCATCCACCAGCTTGTGGTTGGTGCAGAATTTACAGGGGCCGTCCTGACCGGACTGCAGGGTCTGCCAGCAGACCTTGCCGACGGCATCGCCCCAGATCGTCTTACCGTACTGGTTGAAAAACAGGATCTCATCGGTCTGCATATCGGTGACATAAACCAGCGCATCCAGGCTGTCCAGCACGGTGGAAATCGCATGGTAGGCCTGGCGTTGCTCAAGGTCATCACTGTGGACCGTGGTCTGCGGTTCGCCACGCGCGTTTGTAGAGGTGTTCTGATCCGACATGGAGTGAGACCTTGTGTGCCGCCATTGCAAATGCAATGGAATATAAGCAGGGTTGCGGCGGGGAGTGCGGTTGCCATCCTCCACCATTCTACCGATAGCCAAACCAGAACCAACCAATGGTTTGTCGGCGACAGTTTACACCCTGTTAACGGATTCGTCGGCAGTTATTTCGGCGGTGATTCCGGCAATCCAGGCGGCGATCGCGCCGGGGCTGTGCAGCAGCGCATCCGCCTGCCAGTCCTCGGGGTGGTCGTGCTCGCCGAGATAACCGAACAGGGCGACCACGGTGCGCAGCCCGGCGCGTTGTCCGGCCTCGATGTCGCGCTGGGCATCACCAATATAGACACAGTGCCGGGCCTCGCTGCCGGCCAGTCGGCAGCCATGCAGGATGGGTTCGGGGTGCGGTTTGCGATGGCGGCAGGTATCGCCGCTAACGATGCAGGCGGCGCGGTGGCTCAGCCCCAGGGCGTCGAGCAGCGGTTCGGTGAGCCAGGCGGGCTTGTTGGTGACCACGCCCCAGTTCATGTGGTTGTGTTCGATCTCGGCCAGCAGCTCCGCCATCCCGGAAAACAGCCGGGTCTCGCGCGCGATATTGTCCCGGTAAAGGTTTAACAGGCGCTGCCGCAGGGGCCCGAAATCCGGGTGCTCGGGTTCGATGCCGAAGCCGAGCCGGGTCAGGGCCAGGCCGCCGTGGGAGACGACCGGTCGAATGGTCTCGAAGGGCAGGGCGTCACGCCCCTGTTCCAGTAGCAGCCGGTTCAGCGCGTAGGCCAGATCCGGGGCGGTGTCAGCGAGGGTGCCGTCGAGGTCGAACAGGACGGTGCGGATCGGTGTCGGACGGTTCACGACGACATTGCAGTGCCCACCCTACACCGCCTTTTTTCGTAGGGTGGGCACTGCCCACCATTGCACCTGGGGCGGAAAGCAGACGTTATGCGTCACGCGTGCAGTGCGCCAGGTAGTTCACATCGAGATCACGGCCTAACGCATAGTGTTGGGTCAGCGGATTGTAGCTCATGCCGGTGAGGTCGCGCATCTTCAGCCCGGCATGGCGTGCCCAGGCCTCCAGTTCCGAGGGGCGGATAAATTTGGCGTAATCGTGGGTGCCCCTGGGCAGCAGCCGCAGCAGGTACTCGGCGCCGATGATGGCAAACAGGTACGACTTGGGATTGCGATTGATGGTGGAGAAAAACACCGTGCCGCCCGGTTTCACCAGTTGTGCGCAGGCCGTGATCACCGAGGCCGGATCCGGCACGTGTTCGAGCATCTCCATGCAGGTCACCACGTCAAACGAGGCGGGCAGTTGCTCTGCCATGTGCTCGGCGGTGACCTGCTGATAGTCCACCTGGATGCCGGACTCCAGCCCGTGCAGCCGGGCCACCTTCAGCGGCGCCTCGCCCATGTCGATGCCCGCCACGATCGCCCCCTTGGCCGCCATGCTCTCGGCGAGGATACCGCCACCGCAGCCCACATCGATCACGGTTTTGCCCGCCAGTCCCCCGCAGCGTTGTTCGATGTAATCCAGCCGCAGCGGATTGATCTCGTGCAGCGGTTTGAACTCGCTCTGCGGATCCCACCAGCGCGAGGCCAGCGCCTCGAACTTGGCGATCTCAGCGGGGTCGGCGTTGTGTTGGGCGGTGTGGTCGAAGGTCGTGTCAGTCATGGGCCTAGGATACCGTATTATGGGAACGGATCGGTAAAAATGGCTGCGCCTCAACTCGAAATATTGCGAATGTGCCAGATTTACGGATGCGTTGGACTAGAATGTGAACTCTTATAGCTAATGCTAGTCATAAAGCTAGTCTATTATTATTGATGAATTACCGCATCATATTGATGTAATTGCCTTTTTATATGCTATTGTTTTCCTTGGTTCTAGTCACAATATTAGTCGCAGAGATTGCCGAGATACCATTCACATGTCATTGTCCATTCGAGAATATTTAGGGCGAGGGCCCGCCACATCAAAAGAGATACAGGCAGCAACAGGCCTGAGTCAGGCTGCTGTGTCGCGCCAATTGAGGGGCATGGGGGATAGCATTATCAGGCTGTCGGGTGGGAGAACTCCCCGATATGCTGTAACGCGTAATGCTTTTGGTGGGGACGACAAATTGCCATTCGTGATGGTCGATGCTCACGGAAATACTGTTCTAGCAGCACACATTCGTCCGCTGGCCCATGGTGGATTTTTTGTACAGTCAGAGACAGGAATGCCTCCAGTATTATTAGGAGAGAATGGTGATGGTGTTTATGCAGATTTACCGTATTTCCTTAGTGATTTAGGCCCCCAAGGGTTTCTTGGAAAGCAAATTGCGGAAGAAATGGCCGCCCAGTCAGTTGATTTTCCCTCTGATCCGAGACATTGGAGCACCGACCATATCGGGCGTTATTTAATATCCAATGGGGATGATCTTTCTGGAAATTTTAAGTTTGGCCAGCAAGCTCTTTGGCGTGTGAGACGTAAACCAGTTATTACTACCTCGAAGGATTACCCGGCACTTGCAGATGGCGTCATGAGCGGCGTCATCCCCGGGTCATCTGCTGGCGGCGAGCAGCCAAAATTCACCGCTTTTTGCGGGGACCGATCCGCCCATGTCATTGTTAAATTCTCTCCTAAAGGAAATGATGCCTTTGCCAGGCGCTGGCGGGATATTCTGATTACGGAGTTTCATGCAACGGAGGCTATTCATAAACAAGATTTCCCCGCGGCTGAAACCCGGCTTATTGAAATGGATGACAGACTTTTTCTGGAGTCACAGCGGTTTGACAGAACTGGAGAGTATGGTCGTATGCCTATGCTTTCGCTTCAGTCTGTTGATGCTGAATTTACCGGGCTGGGTAGTGATTGGCCTCGGGTGATGAGTGCGCTTCACGATAGAGATTTGGTGAGTTGGCAGCATGTTTATGATGCGGAGTTTTTGTGGTGTTTTGGTCGACTCATAAATAACAAGGATATGCACTTGGGTAATTTGAGTCTGGCAATAGAAGGTAGCGTTTTCAGGTTGTTGCCTGTTTATGATATGTGTTCTATGGGATTTTCACCGAAGACTGGAGGAGCAGTTGCGCCTTATGAATTTACTCCGCCAAGCCATAGAAGCTACACGCTTGATAATTACAATCTCTCAAGCGTTGAAGATATGGCACACGATTTTTGGGAAAGAGTGGCAAAAGATGAGCGAATTTCAGATGAACTTAAAGAATTTCTGGCGCGTGGAAATCCCATTGATCGAATGAAGTAACGTTTTGTGTTGGTAATGTTGGGGTTCGCCTTCGCTCACCCCAACCTACAGCTCTCAGTCCTCAACCCCCAGGATGCTCATCCGCCGCCTGAATCTTTTCCGCCCACTGTCTGGCCTTGGCGATGATGGCGCGCTGATCCAGGGTGGTGAGTACCCGGTCCTTCAGCAGGTGTTGCCCGGCCACCCACACGTCGCTGACCTGCTCCCGGCTGGCGGCGTACACCAGCTGTGAGATGGGGTGATACACAGGCTGGGTCTCCAGCCTGCCGAGATCGACGGCGGTGATGTCGGCGGCCTTGCCGGGCGTCAGCGAGCCGATCTGCGCCTCCAGCCCCAGCGCCCTGGCGCCACCGAGGGTGGCCATGTGCAGGGCCTGCGCGGCGCTTAGCGCACTGGCGTCGCGGGCCACCACCTTGCCGAGCAGGGCGGCGCTGCGCATCTCGCCGAACATGTCGAGGTCGTTATTGCTGGCGGCGCCATCGGTGCCGAGGGCGACATTGACGCCGGCGTCCAGCAGCTGCTGCACAGGGCAGAAACCGCTCGCCAGTTTCATGTTGGACTCGGGACAGTGCACCACGTGGGCGCCGCGCGTGGCCACGTGGTCGATCTCCTCATCGGCTAGCTGGGTCATGTGCACGGCGATAAAACGCGGCGATATCAGGCCCAGCTGTTCCAGGCGGGCCAGCGGCCGCTGGCCGGAACCGGCCTCGGCCTCGTGCACCTCGTGCGCGGTTTCGTGCAGGTGCATGTGAATCGGGATATCCATCTCTTCCGCATAGGTGATGACCCGTTGCAGCACGTCGTCGGACACGGTGTACGGCGCATGCGGCGCGAAGGCGGTGGTGATGAGTGGGTTGTGGCGATAATGGTCATGCACCTCGATACCCTTGTGCAGGTATTCGTCGGCATTGGCGGCCCACACGGTGGGGAAGTCGATGACGATCAGTCCGACCACCGCGCGCATACCGGCATTGTCGGCGACCCGCGCGGCCTCGTCGGGAAAAAAGTACATGTCATTAAAACAGGTGGTGCCGCCGCGCAGCATTTCGGCAATGGCAAAGCGGGTGCCGTCGGCGACAAACTCCGGGCTCACCCACTGGCCCTCTGCCGGCCAGATGTGATTCTGCAGCCAGTCCATCAGCGGCAGGTCATCGGCCAGGCCGCGGAACAGCGACATGGCGGCATGGGTATGGGCATTGACCAGACCGGGTATAAGGGCATGTCCGTCAAGTTGATGCTCAACCTCCGCCGCATATTTGGCGTTAGCCTCCGCGCTGGGCAGCAGATCGAGGATGCGACCCTGGTGCACGGCAATGGCATGATGCTCCAGTACGGTGTTCAACGGCTCAACGGGAATCACCCAGCGGGCGTGAATGAGGGTATCGATAGTCTTCAGTGGTGTTTGCATGGGCAGAAGATAGCGTTAGCCCTACTGCCGGTGCAAGGGGGCTGTTAAGTGCTGAGCCCGTAGGGTGCAATAACCGAAGGGCATTGCGCCGCAGGAAAAAATCCCCAAGCCAGGATCGTTTTAATGGTTCTGAAAATTCACTCTAACGAAAATTCATGGTGTTTGTCCGGCTAGGAGGTTGTCGGCTTTAGGTGGATTGAAGCGAGGGAGTGGGATAGTGGGTCGCGCTCTCACCTCCGCAGCCCATTCATCCTGAATCCGACAGCCTCCTAGGCATACGGCGCAATGCCCTTCGGTTATTGCGCCCTACAACCCTGTGCAAGGGGGCTCTCAGCACTTAGCACTATCTTTAAGCCTTATCTTCCCCCGCCGGCATGGCGTATTATTGGCCCTTTGTAATGTGTGAGGTTTTTATGACGGATCAGGCAGACACGGTGCAGGCGATTCGCTGGCAGGATGGGCAATTACAGTTACTGGATCAGCGCATCCTGCCGCATGAGATGCGCTATCTGTCGTTCAGCGATGTGCATGCCGTGGCCGCGGCGATTCGGGACATGGTGGTGCGGGGCGCGCCGGCCATTGGCATCAGCGCGGCCTATGGCATCGTGCTGGCGGCGCGGGCGCGTTATGCGGCCTCCGCCACGGACTGGAAGTCCCTGATCGAGGCGGATCTGCACACTCTGGCGGAATCACGCCCCACGGCGGTGAACCTGTTTTGGGCCATTGAGCGCATGCGCGGGATGATCGCCACGCTGTCGGGTGATCCGGAGGCCGCGTTGCTGGCCGAGGCAAAACGGATACACGCCGATGACGTGCTGGCCTGTCGCCGCATGGGCGAACGGGGTGCGGCGCTCATCGAACGGCCCTGTGCCATCCTCACCCACTGTAATGCGGGGGCACTGGCCACCGGGGGTTACGGCACTGCGCTGGGCGTGGTGCGGGCCGGTTTTGCGGCCGGCAAGATTACCCATGTCTATGCCGACGAAACCCGTCCCTGGATGCAGGGTGCGCGGCTCACGGCCTGGGAGATGGTGCAGGAAAAGATCCCGGTGACCCTGCAGATCGAAGGCGCCGCGGCACACCTGATGCAGCAGGGCAAGATCGACTGGGTGATCGTGGGCTCGGATCGCATCGCCGCCAATGGTGATGTCGCCAACAAGATCGGCACCTACGGTCTGGCGGTACTGGCGCGCCATCACGGGGTAAAGTTCATGGTGGTCGCGCCGGTCTCCACGGTGGATATGCAGATCAGCAGTGGCGAGCATATCCCCATCGAGCAGCGCCCGGCCGAGGAGGTGTTGGCGCTCGCGGGTCAGCCTATCGCCGCCGCGGGTGCGGGGGCCTGGAATCCCGCCTTTGACGTCACCCCCGCGGCGCTGGTCGATGCCATCGTTACGGAGCGTGGCGTGGTGCTGGCCCCGAATGCGGACAAGATGGCGGAAATGATGAAAAAGGCCTGATTCTGATCCGTCAGGTCGCCTCAGTCTTTCAGAGAGTCGATTTTGGGCGATATTCTGCGCGTGCCGTAGGGTGTGGTGTGTGGTATGATTTCGCGATTAAAAAGGCGCTGAAGCGCTTGCTGGCGGTGATCCATGACTGCATCACCCTTGCGCTGCGGATACTACTCCTGTCACCAGAACGGCAGGGAGCAGAAAAGCCTGGGTAATAACCTGGGAAAGAGAAACAGAGATTTCGCCCCACTCGACACCGGACACTAGACGTTAAAACCTATGACAGATAGCACTGAGTTCGCCAAAGAAACCCTCCCGGTCAATATCGAAGACGAGATGAAACAGTCCTATCTGGACTATGCCATGAGCGTCATTGTCGGCCGCGCCCTGCCGGACGTACGTGACGGTCTCAAACCGGTACACCGCCGCGTACTCTACGCCATGAGCGTGCTGGGTAACGACTGGAACAAGCCCTACAAGAAATCGGCCCGTGTGGTCGGTGACGTGATCGGTAAATACCACCCCCATGGTGACTCGGCGGTGTACGACACCATCGTGCGCATGGCGCAGCCCTTCTCGCTGCGTTACATGCTGGTGGATGGCCAGGGTAACTTCGGTTCGGTGGACGGAGATTCAGCGGCCGCCATGCGTTACACCGAGGTGCGCATGGCCAAGATCGCCCACGAGTTGATGGCGGATCTGGAAAAGGAGACGGTCGACTTCGTCCCCAATTACGATGAATCCGAACACGAGCCGGCCGTGTTCCCCTCGCGGGTGCCGAACCTGCTGGTGAACGGCAGCTCCGGTATTGCGGTGGGCATGGCCACCAATATCCCGCCGCACAATCTCACCGAAATCGTCGACGCCGTGCTGGCCCTGATCGACGATCCGTTGCTGGATGTCAGTGCGCTGATCGACATCGTGCCCGGCCCGGACTTTCCCACCGCCGGCATCATCAACGGCGTGGTCGGTATTCGCGAGGCCTATCGCACCGGTCGCGGCCGCGTGCTGGTGCGGGCCCGCACCGAGATCGAGGAACATGGCAACGGTCGCCTGCGCATCGTGGTCACCGAGCTGCCGTACCAGGTGAACAAGGCGCGGCTGATCGAAAAGATCGCCCATCTGGTGCGCGACAAGAAGATCGAAGGCATCAGCGAGCTGCGTGACGAGTCCGACAAGGATGGTATGCGCATGGTGATCGAACTCAAGCGCGGTGAAGTGCCCGAGGTGTTGATCAACAACCTCTATGCGCAGACCCAGATGCAGAACACCTTCGGCATCAACATGGTGGCGCTGGTCGATGGTCAGCCGCGACTGCTGAATCTCAAGCAAATCCTGCAGGCCTTTATCGATCACCGCCGCGTGGTGGTGACCCGGCGCACGATTTTTGACCTGCGCAAGGCGCGCGAAAAGGCGCACATCCGTGAAGGCCTGGCCGTCGCCCTGACCAACATCGATCCCATCATTGCGCTGATCAAGTCCGCGCCCAATCCCGCGCAGGCCAAGATCAAGTTGATGGACACCGGCTGGGAGCCGGGTGTGGTGATGAAGATGCTGGAGCGCACCGGCGCCGAAGCCTCGCGGCCCGATGGTCTGGGCAAAGAGTTTGGCCTGGTGAACGGCCGCTACCATTTGTCGGAAGAGCAGGCGCAGGCGATCCTCGAGATGCGTCTGCACCGCCTCACCGGTCTTGAGCAGGACAAGATCCTCAACGAATACGAAGAGCTGCTGGTGACCATCGCCGACCTGCTGGACATCCTCGGCAGCGTCGAGCGCCTGATGCAGGTGATTCGTGAAGAGCTGCTGTCCATCAGGGAACAGTATGGTGATCCGCGACGCACCGAGATTCGCGAATCGGAAGCGGACATCAATCTCGAAGACCTGATTACCGAAGAAGATGTGGTGGTCACCCTGTCGCACGAAGGTTATGCCAAGTGCCAGCCGCTGACGGATTACCGCGCCCAGCGTCGCGGCGGTCGCGGTAAGTCAGCGACCTCGATGAAAGATGAAGACTTTGTCGACAAGCTGTTTGTCGCCAGCACCCACGATACGATTCTGTGTTTCTCCAGTCAGGGCAAGATGTACTGGAAGAAGGTCTATGAACTTCCGCAGGCGGGACGCATGGCGCGCGGCAAACCGATCATCAACCTGTTGCCGTTAGACGAGGGTGAGCGTATCAACGCCATCCTGCCGATTCGTGAATACGAGGAGGACAAATTCATCTTCTTCGCCACCGCCAATGGCACGGTGAAAAAGACGCCATTGGTGGATTACTCGCGGCCACGCTCCAACGGCATTCGCGCCATCGATCTGCGCGACGGCGACCAGCTGGTGGGTGTGGATATCACCGATGGCAGTCGTGACGTGATGCTGTTTACCAGCGCCGGCAAGGCGATACGCTTCAGTGAATCCAATGTGCGCGCCATGGGCCGTACCGCCGGTGGTGTACGCGGCGTGAAGCTGACGGGTGATGCGCGAGTGATCTCGCTGATCATCGCCGATGCGGGTTGCGTGCTGACCGCGACCGAAAATGGTTACGGCAAACGCACTGCGGTCGATCAGTACCCCAGTCATGGACGTGGCGGTCAGGGCGTTATTTCCATCCAGGGCGGTGAACGTAACGGTGCCGTGATAGGCGCGGTACTGGTGGGGGATGAGGATCAGGTGATGTTGATCTCCGATGCCGGCACCCTGGTGCGGACCCGTGTGGCGGAAATCTCGGTACTGGGACGCAACACCCAGGGCGTGCGCCTCATCAATCTGAGTAACGACGAAAAGCTGGTGGGTATCGAACGGGTGGCCGAGACCGAGGACGATGAGGCTGCGGCAGGTGACCCGGACACCGCTACGCAGACGCCGACGGATGAGGCATAGCGGCCTGTTGGCGGATTGATGGATTGTGCTGTGGAGGAACGGCCCTGCTGGCCGAGCCTTTCACAGTCCGCCGAAAACCGATGCGTGCATAGACAATAATAAACCTGAAAAAACAAGTTTCTGAAATTCACAATAACCAAAATTAGGAGTCGTCCATGAGGCGCGTGTTTAACTTTAGTGCTGGTCCTGCGGTATTGCCCCAGGAAGTGTTGGAAAAGGCCCAGGCCGAAATGCTGGACTGGCATGATTCCGGTATGTCAGTGATGGAGATGAGCCATCGCGGCAAGGAGTTCATGTCCATCGCCGCCAAGGCCGAGGCCGACCTGCGCGAGCTGATGGCGATTCCTGCGAATTACAAGGTGCTGTTTCTGCAGGGCGGCGCCTCCAGCCAGTTTGCGATGGTGCCGTTGAATCTGCTGCGTGGCAAAGGCACCGCCGACTACTATCGCACGGGCTCCTGGTCGAAGAAGGCCATCTCCGAGGCCAAGCGTTATTGTGAGGTGAACGTTGTTGCCAATACCGAGATCGATGGCAAATTCACCAGCGTGCCGGAGCAGGGCAGCGTGAAATTTAATCCCGATGCCGCCTATGTGCATTACACGCCGAATGAAACCATCGAAGGCGTGGAGTTTCCCTATGTGCCGGATACCGGCAATGTGCCGCTGGTGGTCGACATGTCGTCGACGATCCTGTCGCGGGCGATCGATGTGTCGAAATTTGCACTGATCTATGCGGGCGCGCAAAAGAACATCGGCCCCGCAGGGCTGACCATCGTCATCGTGCGCGATGACCTGATCGGTGAAGTGAAGGCCGGTACGCCGACCATGTTTGATTATGCCGTGCATGCCGAAAACGAATCCATGTACAACACTCCGCCGACCTTTGGCTGGTACCTGGCGGGTCTGGTGTTTGAATGGCTCAAGCAACGCGGCGGCCTGGCCGGAATGGCGGAGATCAATCAGCGCAAGGCGGCCAGTCTTTACGCCGCAATCGATGCCTCAGCCTTCTACGCCAACCCCGTGGCGCTCGACTGCCGGTCCTGGATGAATGTGCCGTTCACCCTGAAAAATGCCGAACTGGATGCGGCGTTTCTTGAGGGCGCCAAGGCGCAAAATCTGATGGCCCTCAAAGGCCATCGTTCCGTGGGCGGGATGCGTGCGAGTATTTACAACGCCATGCCGGAAGCCGGTGTGGATGCGCTGATCAGCTTCATGGCCGAGTTCGAAAAACAGCACGCCTGAGCCTCGGCTCGGCCGATTTTCGATGTTGTCCTGCATGTTAGGCGCGTAACCAGAAATAACCACGGGTAACTGTATGTATAAAATTCTGACACTCAATAATATCTCTGTCGCCGGACTGGAGCGTCTGCCACGTGAGCGTTACGAGGTGGCATCCGAGATCCAGCATCCCGACGCCATTCTATTGCGCTCGTTCAAGATGCACGACATGCCGATTCCCGCTACGCTGAAGGCGGTCGGCCGTGCCGGTGCCGGCGTCAACAATATTCCGGTCGACAAAATGAGTGCGGCGGGCATACCGGTATTTAACGCGCCGGGCGCCAATGCCAATGCGGTGAAGGAGCTGGTGATCACCGGCATGTTGCTGGCCTGTCGTAATATCTGTCAGGCCTGGGATTTCGCGCGCAAGCTCGAAGGGGATGACGCCGAGATCAACAAGCTGGTCGAGGCCGGTAAAAAGAATTTTGCCGGTTTCGAACTTCCGGGACGCACCCTGGGCGTGGTGGGTCTGGGGGCTATCGGTCGCCAGGTGGCGAATGCCGCCGAATCACTGGGCATGAATGTCATCGGCTATGACCCCGGCATCACGGTGGAAGGCGCCTGGGAACTTTCGGCCAATGTGAAAAAGGCGACCAGTGTGGATGAGCTGATGTCGCAGGTGGATTTCGTGACCTTCCATGTGCCCTTGATCGATGCCACTAAAAACATGATCAATGCCGAGCGTTTGAAGATCATGAAAGACAAGGTGGTGATTCTGAATTTCGCCCGCGGCGGCATCATCGACGACGAGGCGGTGTCAGCGGCGATCAAGGCCGGCAAGGTATACGCCTATGTGTGTGACTTCCCGAGCAACCTGCTGAAAAACCACGAGCGCGTCATCACCCTGCCGCATCTGGGCGCCTCCACCGGCGAGGCGGAAGACAACTGCGCCATCATGGTGGCGGACCAGGTGCGTGATTTTCTGGAGAACGGCAACATCACCAATGCGGTGAATTTCCCCGAGGTAAAGATGCCGCGCACCGAGGGTTACCGGCTGTCGATCGTTAACTCCAATGTGCCGAACATGGTCGGACAGATTTCCACCACCCTGGCGAATGCCGGGTTGAATATCGTGGACATGCTGAACAAGTCGCGCGCGGAACTGGCCTATACCCTGGTGGATGTCGATAAGGAAGTGCCGGAACCCGTCTTGCAGTCGATTCAGGCCATCGACGGTGTGTTGGCTGTGCGTGTCGTTCCCGGCTGAGCCGGGTCGACTGAATGCAGCGACGAATATAAAACCACAACATTTTTATTAACGATGTTATGACCGATAAGCTCGACACTATCAGGCAACAGATCGATGTGCTGGATGAAAAACTCCAGACGCTGATCAATGCACGCGCAACACTGGCGCAGCAGGTTGCGGCGGTAAAACAGGCGCAGGGAGATAACGCCGTGTTTTATCGTCCGGAGCGTGAGGCCGCCGTGCTGCGCAAGGTGGTCGAGCGCAATACCGGCCCGCTGTCCGGGGAAGAAATGGCGCGCCTGTTTCGGGAAATCATGTCGGCCTGTCTGGCGCTGGAGATGCCGATGCAGGTGGCCTTCCTCGGCCCTGAGGGAACCTTCACCCAGGCCGCCGCGCTCAAGCACTTCGGGCATTCGGTGGTTACCGTGCCCATGGCCGCGATTGATGAAGTGTTTCGCGAGGTTGAATCGGGCGCGGCAAACTATGGCGTGGTGCCGGTGGAAAACTCCACCGAGGGCGTGATCAACCACACCCTGGATATGTTCATGCAATCGTCACTGACTATTTGCGGTGAGGTTGACCTGAGCGTGCACCACAATCTGCTGGCACAGCAGCCTGATATGACTGCAATTAGTAAAATCTATTCGCACCAGCAGTCATTGGCGCAATGCCGCGAGTGGCTGGACGCCAATCTGCCCGGTGTTGAACGGGTGGCGGTGAGCTCCAACGCGGATGCCGCCAAACGTGCCGCCCGTGAAGCCGGCGCGGCAGCCATCGCCGGCGAGATTGCGGCGGAAATTTATTGCCTGCAAATCGTCAAAGCCAACATTGAAGATAATCCGCAAAACACCACGCGCTTTCTGATTGTCGGCCGCCAGGCAACCCCGCCCAGTGGCGACGACAAAACCTCCTTGCTGATTTCGGCGCCCAACCGGCCCGGCGCGCTGTATCAACTGCTGGCGCCGTTTGCCGAGAACGGCATCTCCATGAATCGCATCGAATCCCGGCCGTCGCGCCTGGCTAACTGGGAATATGTGTTCTTCGTTGACATCAATGGCCACTGCGAAGATGACAAGGTGGCCCGCTGTCTGGCGGCGTTGCGCGCCGACGCAACCATGCTGAAGGTGCTGGGATCCTATCCCCGGGCCGTGTTGTAACTCTCGCAGGACTGATCCATGGCAGACAACAGATTTATTTTAACGCCGACTGCGGGCGTGCAGAAACTGCGCCCCTACCAACCCGGCAAACCCATCGAGGAATTGCGGCGTGAGTATGGCGTCAGCGATATCGTCAAACTGGCCTCCAACGAAAATCCCCTCGGCCCCAGCCCAAAAGTGCTGGCGGCCCTGCAGGCCGGGTTTGCGGATCTGGCGCGCTATCCCGATGGCAATGGATTCGACCTGAAACAGGCGCTGGCCGCCCGGCACGGCGTCGATATGGCACAGATCACCCTGGGTAACGGTTCCAGCGATCCGCTGGAATTTGTGGTGCGGGTGCTGGTGCAGCCGGGTGACGAGGTGCTGTTTTCCGAACACGCCTTTGCCATGTATCCCATTGTCACCCAGGCCGCCAGCGCCACGGCGGTGGTGACCCCGGCCATTGACTGGGGGCACGATCTCGATGCCATGCTGGCGGCGATCACCGAGCGCACGCGGGTGATCTTTATCGCCAATCCCAATAACCCCACCGGTACCTGGCTGGGTGAGGATGCGCTGGAGGCCTTCATCGCCGCGGTGCCGGCACGCATCGCCGTGGTGGTGGACGAGGCCTATTTCGAATACGCCCGCGACCCCGGCCTGGGCGCCAGCGACTATCCCGATGCCAGCCAGTGGCTGGACCGTTTTCCCCACCTGGTGGTCACCCGCACCTTCTCCAAGGCCTATGGTCTGGCGGGGCTGCGCGTGGGTTACGCCCTGTCGCATCCCGATATGGCGAACCTGCTGAACCGGATCCGGCCGCCGTTTAACGTCAACAGCCTGGCCCTGGCCGCCGCCTGCGCGGGGCTGGAGGATGTCGACCACGTGCAGCGGGGCGTGGCCCTGAATACCGGGCAGATGGCGGTGGTCACCGCCGCCGTGCAGCAGATGGGTCTGACCTTCATCCCCTCGGTGGGCAATTTCGTCTGCATCGACGTGGGAGACGGGGCGGCCGCGGTGTATGATGCGCTGCTCCACGAGGGCGTGATTGTGCGCCCGGTGGCCAACTACGGCATGCCGCGCCATCTGCGGGTGACGCTGGGGCTGCCCGATGAGAACCGGCGATTTCTGACCGCCCTGGCGAAGGTGTTGGCGGGCAGCTGAGGCCTGCGCTGGCGGGTCGTCCACGCAGCCGGTGCGGATAAGCGACACAATTCTGGATACGACAGCTTGATCAAACAACTTACCATCATCGGCGTCGGGCTCATCGGCGGTTCCCTGGCACGGGCGCTCAAACGGGCGGGCGTGGTGGGGGAGGTCGTCGGTACCGGGCGGGATGTCGGGCATCTGCAACGCGCCCTGCAGCTGGGGGTAATCGACCGCATCGAGACGGCGCTGCCGGCCGCGGTGCGCGGTGCCGACATGGTGCTGGTGGCCGCGCCGGTGGGGGCGATGGAAGGGATCTTTCGCGCCATTGCCCCAACCCTGCCCGTGACGGCAGTGCTCACCGATGCCGGCTCCACCAAGGCCAGCGTGGTGGAGGCGGCCCGGCGGGCCTTTGGCGGGCTGCCGGCGAACTTTGTCCCCGGTCATCCCATTGCGGGCACCGAGAAGAGCGGGGTTGAGGCCTCGACCGCCGGGCTGTTTGAGGGGCGTCGGGTGATCCTGACACCGACCGAAAACAGCGCCCCCGAGGCGGTCGCACGGGTGCGCGAGATGTGGCAACAGGCCGGCGCCAAGGTGCTCGAAACCGGGGTGGATCACCACGACGAGGTCCTCGCCGCCACCAGCCACCTGCCGCACCTGCTGGCCTTTGCGCTGGTGGACACGCTGGCGACCATGGACGACAAACAGGAAATCTTTGAGTTTGCCGCCGGCGGCTTTCGTGACTTCACCCGCATCGCCTCCAGTGATCCGCAGATGTGGCATGACATCTGTGTACACAACGAACCGGCCCTGTTAAAGATGCTGGGGCGCTTCGAGGCCGATCTGGCAAAGCTGCGCCAGGCCATCGCCAACAACGATGGCGATTACCTGCTGAAGGTCTTTACCCGCGCCAAATCCGCGCGCGACCAGTTTTGTAACGATTAGCGATACACCCTCAAAAAAAACCAAAAAATCACCCGTATCTTCCCTATATTAAGAAACAGAGAGCCGGAAACCGCGATGAGCAGTGACAACCCAGTATCCGAGAGTGACGCGCCGCAAACAGACGCCCCACAAACAGACGCAATCACCGAAAAACCGCCGGTCCACAATGTCGTGTTTCGCGTTGCGCCGGGCGGAGCCCTGCAGGGCAGCCAGCGTGTGCCTGGTGATAAATCGATTTCGCACCGGGCCATCATGCTGGGCTCCCTGGCCGAGGGCGTGACCGAGGTGAGCGGTTTTCTGGAGGGCGAGGACGCGCTGGCGACCTTGCAGGCCTTTCGCGACATGGGGGTGAACATCGAAGGCCCGGACAATGGCCGGGTGGTCATCCACGGGGTGGGCATGCGCGGGCTCAGGACGCCGCAACACCCGTTGAACATGGGCAATTCCGGCACCTCGATGCGCCTGTTGGCCGGGCTGTTGAGCGGGCAGAATTTCAACACCATCCTCACCGGCGACGACTCGCTCTCCAAACGCCCCATGCTGCGGGTCACCGAACCCCTGGCGGAAATGGGGGTGGTGATCGGCACCACCGAGGCCGGCACCGCGCCGCTGAGCATTTGTGGCGATCAGCCCTTGAACGGCATCGACTACACCCTGCCCGTGGCCAGCGCCCAGGTGAAATCCTGCCTGCTGCTGGCGGGCATGTACGCCACCGGCCGCACCTGCGTGTCCGAACCGGCGCCGACCCGGGACCACACCGAGCGCATGCTGGCCGGCTTCGGTTATCCCGTACAAAGGGAGGCCCTGGAAAACCACCGCGCCACGGCCTGCATCGAAGGCGGCGGCAGGCTCACGGCCACCGCGGTGGAGGTGCCGGCGGACATCTCCTCGGCGGCCTTCTTTATGGTCGGCGCCAGCATCAGTGAGGGCTCGGATCTGCTGCTGGAACACGTGGGGGTCAACCCGACCCGCACCGGCGTGATCACTATTCTGCGCCAGATGGGCGCGGACATCAGCCTCAGCAACCAGCGGGAGGTGGGCGGCGAGCCGGTGGCCGACATCCGCGTGCGCTACGCGCCGCTGCACGGGATCACGATCCCCGAAGACCAGGTGCCGCTGGCCATCGACGAGTTTCCGGTGCTGTTTGTCGCCGCCGCCTGCGCCGAGGGCGAGACCGTGCTCACCGGCGCCCGGGAGCTGCGGGTCAAGGAGAGTGACCGTATTCAGGTGATGGCCGACGGCCTGCAGACCCTGGGGGTCGATGCCCGACCCACCGACGACGGCATGGTGATCCGCGGCGGGGGCGCCGGTTGCCGCCTGGGCGGCGGCCGGGTGGAAAGCCACGACGACCACCGTATCGCCATGGCCTTCGCCATCGCCGCCCTGCGCGCCAGCGGGCCGCTGGAGATCAACAACTGCGCCAATGTAAACACCTCGTTCCCGGGATTCGTCGCCCTGGCGCGGGCGGCGGGGATAAAAATCAGTGCCGAGTAAAAAAACAAGTGCCAAGTTCTGCGGCTTTTACTCAGCTCTCAGCACTCAGCACTATCCTTAATACCCGTAGGGCGCAATAACCGCAGGGCATTGCGCCGCATGACTCACTGCTGAGTGGGAGCAATGGTCTGAGCACTCAGCACTAAGGATCCGTTCAGAGCGCCAAGCTCTCCAAATCAGGAAGTGTATATATGACCACCAAAACCCCAGTCATCACCATCGACGGCCCGACCGCCTCGGGCAAGGGCACCATTGCCCGCCTCATCGCGCAACGGCTGGGCTGGCACATCCTTGACAGTGGGGCGCTATACCGCCTGGTGGCGCTGGCGGCCGAGAAACACAGCATCGCGCTGGACGATGTCGAGTCCCTGCAACCCCTGGCGGCCCATCTGGACGTGGAGTTTGTGGCCCCCGAGGAGACCGACGAGATGCTGATCCTGCTGGAGGGGGAGGATGTCACCCGGGAGCTGCGCACCGAGACCTGCGGCAATGGCGCCTCCAAGGTGGCGGCCCTGCCCGTGGTGCGTGAGGCCCTGCTTGCACGGCAACGGGCCTTTTTGCAGCCGCCGGGGCTGGTCGCCGACGGCCGCGACATGGGCACCGTGGTATTCCCCGATGCGGTGCTCAAAATCTTCCTCACTGCGAGCGCCGAAGAGCGCGCCCGCCGGCGCTATAACCAGTTGAAAGACAAGGGGTTAGGTGTTACGATGCGCAGCCTTTTGGAAGAGATAGCCGAACGCGATGAGCGTGACCGCAATCGCACAGCGTCGCCGCTGGTGCCTGCCGAGGATGCCGAAGTACTGGATACCTCGACACTGGGTATCGATGAAGTGGTCGATCACCTCTGGCAACTGTGTCAGCGACGTCTACACTGACTTTCCCTGCTTAACAGAAAG
Source organism: Gammaproteobacteria bacterium (assembly GCA_032250735.1). NCBI lineage: Bacteria > Pseudomonadati > Pseudomonadota > Gammaproteobacteria > Gammaproteobacteria bacterium. The sequence goes on along the minus strand of JAVVEP010000018.1, from coordinate 39,123 downwards.
TATGCAGCTGAATGTGCAGGTTTCCAAAAGGCCTGCGGAGCCTGACCTGTCGTAACCATATGGCAGACAGTAGTGGCCGTAGTCAGCGTTAACAAGTAAGTGTTTAAGTGTAAGTGTTTAAGTGTAAGTGTAAGTAAAGAAAGGCAGTAAAGGGTGTTACCCACGGCGTTTCATCATGGTGATGAGTGGGTGGCGAAATTCATTAACAATCCGTTGGCTGTATCGTGGCATAGACTGGCGATCGGTTAACACTTGATTAAGGCGTTGCTGGGCGGTCGTTTCATCGTGCGTTACACCGTGAGCATATAACGTCAAGGAAATGAGAAAATGAGCGAAAGCTTTGCAGAAATGTTTGAACAGAGCCTGGCCGAAGTCGAAATGCGGCAAGGTGCTTTACTGAATGGTGTCGTTGTCGATGTGACCCCGGAAATGGTCGTCGTCAACGCTGGACTGAAGTCCGAAGGCGCCATCCCTGTCGATGAATTCCGCAATGAAAAAGGCGAGATCGACGTAAAGGTTGGCGATGCGATTGAAGTGGTGCTGGAGTACGTGGAAGACGGTTTCGGTGAAACCCGCCTGTCCCGCGAGAAGGCGATCCGTGCACACTCATGGCGCAAACTGGAAAATGCCTTCAACGATGGCGAAAGCGTTATCGGTATTATCAACGGCAAGGTCAAGGGCGGCTTTACGGTTGAACTGGATACTATCCGCGCCTTCCTGCCAGGTTCTCTGGTCGATGTCCGCCCCGTGCGCGACACCACCTACCTGGAAGGTAAAGAGCTGGAATTCAAGGTCATCAAACTGGATCAGAAGCGCAACAACGTGGTGGTTTCACGTCGTGCCGTGGTTGAATCCGAATCCTCTGATGAGCGCGATGCGCTGATCGAGAGTCTGGCCGAAGGTCAGGTCCTCAAGGGTATCGTCAAAAATCTTACCGACTACGGCGCGTTCATCGACCTGGGCGGTATCGACGGTCTGTTGCACATCACCGACATGTCCTGGAAGCGCATCAAGCATCCGAGCGAGATCGTGGAAGTGGGTCAGGAGATCGACGTCAAGGTGCTCAAGTTCGATCGTGAGCGTACCCGCGTTTCTCTGGGTCTCAAACAGATGGGCGAAGACCCCTGGGAAGACATTGCCCGTCGTTACCCTGTGGGTGCGCGCCTGTTCGGCAAGGTCACCAATCTCACCGACTATGGTTGCTTCGTGGAAATCGAGGAAGGCGTGGAAGGCCTGGTGCACGTGTCCGAGATGGACTGGACCAACAAGAACGTTGCCCCCAACAAGCTGGTTGACGCCGGCACTGAAGTAGAAGTTGTGGTGCTGGAAATCGATCCCGAGCGTCGTCGTATCTCACTGGGTATGAAACAGTGCAAGGCGAATCCGTGGGATGAATTTGCGGCCACTCATAACAAGGGTGACAAGATCAGCGGCACCATCAAGTCCATCACCGACTTCGGTGTATTCCTCGGTCTGGAAGGCAACATCGACGGCCTGGTGCACATGTCCGACATCTCCTGGAGTGAATCGGACGAAGACGCGATTCGTGCCTACAAGAAGGGCGATGTGCTGGAGACCGTGATTCTGGCGATTGATCCCGAGCGCGAGCGTATCTCCCTGGGCGTCAAACAGCTGGAGCAGGATCCCTTCTCCAACTACCTGGCCGCACACCCCAAGGGTACCAATGTGCACGGTACCATCACCGAAGTGGACGCCAAGGGCGCCACGGTGGACCTGGGTGACGGTATCGAAGGTTACATTCGTGCCTCCGAGATCGCCCGTGACCGCGTCGAAGATGCCCGCACCATGCTGAAGGTGGGTGAGGAAGTCGAGACACGCTTCATCGGTGTCGATCGCAAAAACCGTAACCTGAATCTGTCGATCAAGGCCAAGGATACCGCGGAAGAGGTCGAGGCGATCCAGGACTACAGCCGTCAACAGCCTGAATCCAAGGGTGGTACCCTGGGTGACCTGCTGAAACAGCAAATGGAAAGTAGTAAAGAAGCGGAGTAACCGGACGCTGTATAGCTAAATAACAGTACAAAAGTACCGATAACAAACGGTGAGCCACCCATAGCAAGAGCGGGGCGGCTCACCGCGGTACCTCTGGATTGTCCCATTTAGTGGAAATAGCTTTGGCGAGAACAGGATTGGTGAGATGACGAAATCAGAACTAATCGAGCGAATTGCACGCAGACAGCCACATCTGCCGTATAAAGATGTCGAGTTGTCGGTGAAGACGCTTATCGAACAGATGGCAAAAAATCTGTCGACGGGGCAGCGTATCGAGATCCGGGGCTTTGGCAGTTTTTCACTGCGTTTTCGCCCGCCACGGATTGGGCGTAACCCGAAAACGGGAGACGCCGTGGCACTGTCGGGTAAGTATGTTCCACACTTTAAACCGGGCAAAGATCTACGGGAACGTGTGAATATTCGTAAAGACTAGGCTGTCACCTCTTTAAACTGATCGTTATCGCACTATTTCGATACAAACAGATTCAGGTCATACAGGTATTGTTGTAACCCGGGTTTTGACAATATGCTGATTTACACCAAGACGGTATTTGCGAATTCGCGAGTACCGTTTTTTTTTGTGGTACCGTTAGTGCTTGAGTAGTGCCGCGAGTCGTGCCGCAGATCGATGTGCCGACCGGCGGATGGCGGTGTAAACGGGTCAGGTGTCACCAGGGGAGAGATCATATATGAAACGCATTGCCTCATTTGCCTTGTTGCTGCTGGTCTCATTATTGGGCCTGACGTTCGCGCTCATGAACGCCGAAAACGTGCAGCTGGACTATTACTTTGGCAGCGTGCAGGCGCCGTTATCCCTGCTGATGGTGGTCGCCCTGATAGTGGGTGCGGGGTGTGGTGTGCTGGCATCGCTGGGTATCGTGCTGGGACTGAAGCGCGAACTGGCAAAACTCCGAAAATCGAATAAGCTTGCCGAGCAGGAGGTCGCGAATCTGCGTTCTTTGCCACTCAAAGACAGCCATTAGCTCCTCGTCCCTAGACCCTTGATGATGTACCCGTTATGGAACTGACCCTATTATTCCTTCTGCTGCCGGTGGCCGCTGCGTCGGGCTGGTGGGTGGCGCGCCGTCACTACCAGTCGTCGGCCGAGACCCTGCAGCGTTGTGGCCCGGACTATTTCAAGGGCCTCAATCTGTTGCTGAACGAGCAGCCCGACAAGGCGATCGACGTGTTTGTGAACATGTTGCAGATCGACAATGACACGGTTGAAACCCACCTGGCGCTGGGGAACCTGTTCCGTCGTCGGGGCGAGGCTGACCGCGCCATCCGCATCCACCAGAACCTGATCGCCCGCCCGACCCTGAGCAAAAAACAGCGTGCCCTGGCCCTGTTTGAGCTGGGCCAGGATTACATGCATGCGGGGATGTTGGGCCGGGCGGAGAGCCTGTTCACGGAATTGCTGGAGCAGGGTGAGTATCGCGCCGAGGGTCTGGCAAAACTGCTGATTATCTATACCCAGGAAAAGGACTGGCAGAAGGCCATTGATACCGCGCGTCGACTGGAGCATCTCACCGGGCGGCGCATGAATGCCGATATCGCGCAATTCTACTGTGAGCTGGGTGATGGCCTGTTCGCCGGCGCGGAATACCCGGCGGCGCTGAAAATGTGTAAACGGGCTCTGGATGCCGATCGACACTGTGTGCGCGCCACCCTCTTGCAGGCGAACATCGAAAGGCGCAACGGCGACTGCAAGGCAGCCATCAAGACCCTGAAGCGGGTGGAAAAACAGGACGCCCAGTACCTGCCCGAGGTCGTTGGGCCCCTGTTGAAGTGCTATCAGAGCCTGGGCCGGCTGGAAGAGGCCGAGCAGTACCTGGACCATCTGGTCGCGGAGTTTAACGGCATCAGCCCCCTGCTGGCCCTGGCCGATGTGCTGCGACAGCAGGGCAAGGAGCAGGCCGCCAGCGAACGCATTATTGCCTCGTTGCGAGAGCGGCCGTCGGTGCGTGGCCTCAATCATTTGATCGAACTGCATCTGGCCGACAGTCAGGGTGCGGCGCGTGACAACCTGCTGATATTAAAAGAACTGACCCGGCGGCTACTGGAAGAAAAACTGCCCTACCGTTGTGGCAACTGCGGCTTCAAGGCCAAGACCCTGCTATGGCATTGCCCAAGCTGTAAAGACTGGGCAAGCATACGCCCGATCCAGGGCGTCATCGGCGAATAGCGGTGTCCGGTTGGGGGCGGATGCGCCCGCGACGGTACTATGGCAATGGGTGGCAATGGGTGGCATCGGTAGCGCCGAGTCGGGCGCAGGGCATGGGATATTCAGTTTCGATAGTTTTCGATAGTTTTCGATAGTAAAAAGAAAAGGGTGCGTAACGATGGCTGATCCAAAAACTGCTGACCCCAGGGTGATCGTCGCCCTGGATTTTTCCACCGCCGAGCAGGCGCTGAACCTGGCGCGTAAACTGGATCCGGCGCAGTGTCGCGTGAAAGTGGGTAAGGAGCTCTTCACCCGCACCGGCCCCGCGCTGGTCGAGCAATTGCAGCAGATGGATTTTGAGCTGTTCCTGGACCTGAAATATCACGACATCCCCAACACCACGGCACAGGCCTGCCGCGCCGCCGCCGAACTCGGCGTGTGGATGGTCAATGTGCATGCCCTGGGTGGCCGCCGCATGATGGAGGCGGCCCGCGAGGCGGTGGCCAATAGCCGCCACCAGCCGCTGTTGATCGCCGTCACGATACTGACCAGCCTGGATGGCCCCGAACTGGCCGAGGTCGGGCTGGCCGGTGAGCCGCTCGACAATGTCCTGCGGCTAGCCCGCCTCGCCGAGGCCTCGGGTCTGGACGGCGTCGTCTGCTCGCCACAAGAGGTCGCCACCTTGCGGGAAATCGTCGCGGACGACTTTCACCTGGTCACCCCCGGCGTACGCCCGGCCGGCACCGCCGCCGGCGATCAAAAGCGCATCACCACCCCCGAAGACGCCATACGCCAGGGCTCCAGCTATCTGGTTGTCGGACGCCCCATCACCCAGGCCGACGATCCACTAGCCGCCCTGGCCGCCATCAATGCCTCGATTCATGGGTTCTGAGTGCCAAGTGCTAAGTGCTGAGGTTAACCCCATACGGCGCAATGCCCTGCGGTTATTGCGCCCTACACCCCCCTTTACTGTAGGGTGCAATAACCGAAGGGCATTGCGCCGCATGAGCCCCAAAGCGACATCGT
>JAVVEP010000018.1:0-33820 GCA_032250735.1 Gammaproteobacteria bacterium | reverse complement strand
CGCATGAGCCCCAAAGCGACATCGTCAAGATAGACCAATCGCCCCCTCCGTAGGGCGCAATAACCGAAGGGCATTGCGCCGCATGAGCCCCCAAAGCGACATCGTCAAGATAGACCAATCGCTCCCCTCCGTAGGGCGCAATAACCGAAGGGCATTGCGCCGCATGAGCCCCAAAGCGACATCGTCAAGATAGACCAATCGCCCCCTCCGTAGGGTGCAATAACCGAAGGGCATTGCGCCGCATGAGCCCCAAAGCGACATCGTCAAGATAGACCAATCGCCCCCTCCGTAGGGCGCAATAACCGAAGGGCATTGCGCCGCATGAGCCCCCAAAGCGACATCGTCAAGATAGACCAATCGCTCCCCTCCGTAGGGCGCAATAACCGAAGGGCATTGCGCCGCTTGAGCCCCAAAGCGACATCGTCAAGACAGACCAATCGCTCCCTCCGTAGGGCGCAATAACCGAAGGGCATTGCGCCGCATGGTCGTGTATCAATCATCATATCCCAACCCCTTTTCGTGGCCTCCTGCCCAATCAATGGGATACATGCCTTGCTTAACCAGGTGATGAAATGTTGAATACGGCCAGTCGCGTACGCACTTCACTAATCCGTGTTTCACGGGATTGATGTGTACGTAATCCATATGGGCACGATAGTCATGCTCGTCACGAATGAGGTGTTCCCAGAAACGTCTTTGCCATACGCCCCGTTCGCCTCGGCCTTGCCTCACTTTTGATCTTCTTTCTGTTATTGGCAGCGTCTTTGAAAAATCAGATTTGATCAGACGCCAGCGGGTGGAAAAATCGGTGTCGCCCGCTGGCAATTCAAATATGCAATGGAGGTGTTCGGGGAGAATGACCCATCCATGAATCACAAATGGATGTCGTGATTTGACCGAACGGACTGTGGCACGCAAGGCGTCTATATGCCGTATCAATAAATCATTATCACGCCGCTGCAGCAGGTTGACGGTAAAGAAGTAGGTACCACCTGGGTGCCAGGCTCGTCTGTAATCCATCAGGCGAGTATCGGTGGATGTTTCATGCGGTGCAATGCCCTCCGGTTATTGCGCCCTACGCACTAAGCGGTAATATTGCCGCGCATATCTGATTGACCCGCTGGCCGGCAGATTTTAGGCTGGTGCCCGCAATGTAATTACCGTTAGGGTCGTGATGTCAGAGATCAGCTTGTCGCACCCATCGTTACATTTCGTGTTAGACAAAACTAATCTACAAACCTAAATAACAGGAAAGGAGTCTTGTCATGTCGATGCTATCGAAGCGTTTATCACGTTTAGTTGTTTCCGGCAGTTTTGCCATGTTGTTACTGTTGGCCTCGGTGGGTGTGTTTGCCGGGCCGATCGATATCAACAGCGCCGATGCGGATACCCTGGCTGCGGAACTCAAGGGTATCGGTGCCGCCAGGGCCGAGGCCATCGTCGCCTATCGGGAGAGCAACGGTCCCTTCAGGCAGGTGGAGGATCTGCTCAAGGTCAAAGGGGTGGGTGAAAAGACCCTGGAGATGAATCGTGCGCTGCTGCTGATCAAGGCGCCACAGTAAGACCCTATTGGCTCAAATCGCCGTGCGCCCGCACGGCAAACCGTCTTCACCGGATGTGTGCCGGCATTTGAAATCTGAATGTCCGCATGCCTCCGGTGAAATTTTTTTGGGGGTCGTATAAAGCGGGCGGGCCGGGGGCAGGTAATGGTCTGAGAGGCGGAAGGTGGTACACTGCGCGGCAGTCTTCGGTGCGAAGACTCCTGGGCATGGACGGCCGACAGTTGCAGGATAAAAACGGCCATACAGCCGTGTAGGGTTTTTCCTACAGAATTAAAAATCGACTATTAATTGATATAACCACTGATCCCACGCAGACATGAATATTCAACCCGTTATCCTTTCCGGCGGCGCCGGTACCCGGCTCTGGCCGCTGTCCCGCGAGCAGTATCCGAAACAGTTGCTGGCCTTCCAGGGCGAGCACACCCTGCTGCAGCAGACCGTCCGGCGTCTGGATGGCCTGTCGACGTTGGTGGGGCAGGTTGCCGAGCCGATCGTCGTCTGCAATGAACAACACCGGTTTATGGTGGCGGAGCAGCTGCGCGCCATCGGCCATCCACCGGCGGCCATTCTGCTGGAGCCGGTGGGTCGCAATACCGCCCCGGCGCTGACGGTGGCGGCGCTGGCCAGCCTCAAACAGGGCGATGACCCCGTGCTGCTGGTGATGCCGGCGGATCACGTGATCGCCGATGCGCCCGCCTATCACGCCGCCGTCAAAACCGCTGCTGACTTGGCGCAGCAGGGCGCGCTGGTTACCTTTGGCATCGTTCCCACTGCGCCTGAAACCGGTTTTGGTTACATCCGCAAAGGCGCTCCAGTTGCTGATGAAGTTACTCAGTCCTCCGCCCTTAGTCCCCAGTCCTATCTTTTAGACGCCTTTGTGGAAAAACCCGACGCCCCGACGGCGGCGGCCTATGTGGCGTCCGACGAATACCTGTGGAACAGCGGCATGTTCGTGATGCGGGCCTCGGTGTGGATCGAGCAGCTGACACGCCTGCAGCCCGCCATGCTGGCGGCCTGCCGCGAGGCGCTGGAGAAGGCGGACGCGGATCTGGATTTCTGCCGCCTCAATGCGGACGCCTTCAAGGCCTGCCCCAGCGACTCGATCGACTACGCCGTGATGGAGAAACTGGGCGGTGTGGCCGAGGCCGGTAACCCGCAGCCCGCGGTGGCAGTGGTCGCGCTGGATGCCGGCTGGTCCGATCTGGGGGCATGGTCGGCCATCTGGGAGGTGGGCGAGGCCTGCGCCAATGGCAATGTCAGCAAGGGCGACGTGCTGTCACACGACTGCCGCAACAGCCTGCTGTATTCGGAACACCGGCTGGTGGCCGGCATCGGGCTGGACGACGTGCTGGTGGTGGAGACGGCGGACGCGGTGATGGTCGCGCACCGGGACCGGGCCCAGGATGTCAAAAAAATCGTCGAGCAGCTCAAGGCCAGTGGGCGCAGTGAATGTCTGGTGCACCGCCAGGTGTTCCGCCCCTGGGGCTCCTATGAGGGGGTGGACGCCGGCCCCCGTTTCCAGGTCAAGCGCATTGTGGTCAAACCCGGCGCGGCCCTGTCCCTGCAGATGCACCACCACCGGGCCGAGCACTGGATCGTGGTCACGGGCACGGCCAGGGTCACCTGTGGCGACAAGGAATTCCTGCTCTCGGAAAACCAGTCGACCTACATCCCCATTGGCGAAAAACACCGCCTGGAAAACCCCGGCGCGGTGCCGCTGGAGATTATCGAGGTGCAGTCGGGCGGCTACCTGGGTGAGGACGATATCGTCCGCTTTGAAGACCGATATGGCCGTAAAGGCAGCGATCTCGACAAGAAATAGCCATTCTGGCGTGGCGGCGAATTGAAAGGCCGCGGGCCAGCGGGTAGAATGGTTTGTTTTTTCGATTCACCTTACATGATTGGCAATAAAGGATTAAACGTATAATGGCGAGTTCACATCTATTTACCTCCGAATCCGTTTCCGAGGGACACCCCGACAAGGTCGCAGACCAGATTTCCGACGCTATCCTCGACGCTATCCTGGAGCAGGACACCGCTGCCCGCGTAGCCTGCGAGACCCTGGTCAACACCGGCATGGTCATCATCGCCGGCGAGATCACGACCTCCGCCTGGGTGGATATGCAGGCGGTGGTACGCGAAACCGTCAAGCGCATCGGCTATAACAGCTCCGACATGGGCTTCGATTATGAATCCTGCGCAGTGCTGACCTCCATCGACAAGCAGTCCGCCGATATCGCCATGGGTGTGGACGAATACGACAGCCACGAGCAGGGCGCCGGTGACCAGGGCCTGATGTTCGGCTACGCCAGCCACGAGACCGAGGTGCTGATGCCCGCACCCATCACCTACGCCCACCGCCTGGTGAAGCGTCAGGCCGAGGTGCGCAAAAACGGCACCTTGCCCTGGTTGCGCCCGGACGCCAAAAGCCAGGTGACCTTCCGTTACGAAGACAACCGCCCGGTCGCCATCGACGCCGTGGTGCTTTCCACCCAGCACAGCGAAGAGATTGACACCCCCACGCTGCGCGAAGCGGTGATGGACGAGATCATCAAACCCGTGCTGCCGGCAGAGTGGCTGACGGCCGACACCAAATACCATATCAACCCCACCGGCCGCTTTGTTATCGGTGGCCCCGTGGGCGACTGCGGCCTGACCGGACGCAAGATCATCGTCGATACCTACGGCGGCATGGCGCGCCACGGCGGTGGAGCCTTTTCCGGCAAAGATCCGTCTAAAGTAGACCGTTCCGCCGCTTATGCCGGGCGTTACGTGGCGAAGAACATCGTCGCCGCCGGACTGGCCGACCGCTGCGAGATCCAGGTCTCCTACGCCATCGGCGTCTCCGAGCCGACCTCCATCAGCGTCGAGACCTTCGGTACCGGCAAGGTGGAAGACAGCCGCATCGTCGAGCTGGTGCGCGAGCACTTCGACCTGCGGGCCGGTGGCCTGGTGAAAATGCTCAATCTGTTGCGCCCCATCTACTCCGCCACCGCCGCCTACGGCCATTTCGGACGAGAAGACGAAGGCTTCCCCTGGGAAGTCACCGACAAGGCAGACGCCCTGCGGGACGCTGCGGGGATTTAAAAGAAAGGACTGAGGGCTGGGTGTAGGGTGGGCATCGCCCACCAGCAAATCGCTAAAACATAACATGGTGGGCGGTGCCCACCCTACAGAAGACTCAACCCGTAGGGCGCAATAACCGCAGGGCATTGCGCCGTATGACTAAGGACTGGGCGAAGAGATTAGATTAAGAACCCGGGCTGAAGGTTTTACTTAGTGAGTAGGGTGGGCATCGCCCACCAATCAAAATTTAGTTAGACCTGCAAGGTGGGCGGTGCCCACCCTACAATTTATATATCTTGTGAGGAGCGCTGCAGCGGTTTTTTTATTACCACCGCGAGGCTCAGAAGATGTCATTAACAAATAGTAACGGTGCTCATTCAACCTTTTAGGAAACCTGTATCCGTCATTCTGGCGCATGCCAGAATCCAGGAAGCTAATTAAATGCGATTGGATTCTGGTTGTCATCAGAGTGACGATAAAGAACTTAACCAGGTCTCCTTTAGATCATGCAAAAAGGAAAATGAAATATGAACGCTGTCGTTAATTCTGGTTTTACTGATTACAAGGTCGCTGATATCAGCCTCGCCGATTGGGGCCGCAAAGAAATTGCCATCGCCGAAACGGAAATGCCCGGCCTGATGGCCCTGCGGGAAGAGTTCGGCAAGGAACAGCCCCTCAAGGGCGCGCGCATCATGGGCAGCCTGCACATGACGATCCAGACCGCCGTGCTGATCGAAACCCTGGTCGCCCTGGGCGCCGAGGTTCGCTGGGTTTCCTGCAACATCTTTTCCACCCAGGATCACGCCGCCGCCGCCATCGCCGCCGACGGCATCCCGGTCTATGCCTGGAAGGGCGAGACCATCGAGGATTACTGGTGGTGTACCGAGCAGGCCTTCAACTGGCCCGACGGCAAACTGCCCAACATGATCCTGGACGACGGTGGAGACGCCACCCTGCTGGTCCACAAGGGCGTCGAATTTGAAAAGGCCGGCGCGGTGCCGGATGCCAAGCCCGGTGATAATGAAGAATATGTCGCCATCCTGGATGTGCTGCGTCGCAACCTGCCGCTGGACAACACCAAATGGCAGAAGATCGCCGACAGCATCCGCGGCGTGACGGAAGAGACCACCACCGGCGTGCACCGTCTCTACCACATGATGGAACACAACCAGCTGCTGTTCCCCGCCATGAACGTCAACGACTCGGCCACCAAGTCCAAGTTCGACAACCTCTACGGCTGCCGCGAATCCCTCATCGACAGCATCAAGCGCGCCACCGACGTCATGATCGCCGGCAAGATCTGCGTGGTACTGGGCTATGGCGACGTCGGCAAAGGCTGTTGCCAGGCCTTCCGTGGCATGGGCGCCACCGTATGGGTCACCGAGATCGATCCGATCTGCGCCCTGCAGGCCGCGATGGAAGGCTACCGCGTGGTGGACATGAACGAAGCCAGCAAAATGGGCGACATCTTCGTCACCACTACCGGCAACGTCAACGTCATCAACCATGACCACATGGCCGCCATGAAGAACGAAGCCATCGTCTGCAACATCGGCCACTTCGATTCCGAGATCGACATCGCCTCACTGGAAAAATACGAGTGGGAAGAGATCAAGCCACAGGTGGATCACGTCATCTTCCCCGACGGCAAAAAGATCATCGTGCTGGCCAAAGGCCGCCTGGTGAATCTGGGCTGCGCCACCGGCCACCCCAGCTTCGTCATGTCCGCCTCCTTCACCAACCAGGTGATGGCGCAGATCGAGTTTTACAACCATGCCGACAAGTACGAGAACAAGGTCTACATCCTGCCCAAAAAGCTGGATGAAAAAGTGGCCCGCCTCCACCTTGCCAAGATCGGTGTATTCCTCACGCAGCTGAATCAGGAACAGGCCGACTACATCGGCGTACCGGTAGAAGGGCCCTACAAGCCGAATCACTACCGTTATTAAGATAAAGAGGTGGTACACACGGACGTGCAAACATTGCAATAGATGCAGTTGGTAACTAAAGAGGCCATGACAGCTTGACTGGAATCGATGTGTTCCATGGAGAAACAGGATGAAACGCACCCAGGTTATGCAAATACTGAAGGCGAACTCTGAGGAGTTGCGCAAACGTTTCCACGTATCATCCCTGGATATCTTTGGATCTGTCGCACGAGACGAAGCCGGTACGGATAGTGACGTCGATATATTGGTTGCGTTTGAGGAGACCCCAGGTCTCTTCGGCTTTGTGCAACTGAAGCAATATTTGGAAGATGCTTTGTCATGCAAAGTGGACTTGGTAACGAAAAAGGCACTGAAGCCTCAGCTGCGCGATAACATCCTAAAGGATTTAGTACATGCCGCCTAGGGAATGGGGCTTTCGGATAGATGACATACTTGAGGCCATTGAGCGGATAGAGCGATACACCGCGGATTTAGATTTCGCCCATTGGTTGAATGACGAAAAAACCATTGATGCTGTGGTCCGCAATCTGGAAATTATTGGAGAAGCGGCTGCGCATGTTCCCGATGAAGTGCGCAAACAATATGATGATGTTCCATGGGATGAAATGCGAGGCATCCGCAACATCCTGGCGCATGAATATTTTGCCGTCGATCATGAAATATTGTGGCGAACAATTAATAATGATTTAGGTTTATTGAAAACCATCCTGCAAAAGCAGTTTGGTACGTAGGGCGCAATAACCGCAGGGCATTGCGCCGTATGGCTGGGTAAGGGGCAAACGTAATGCGGCACCATGGAACACAGCAAGCGGCGTGTTCCGGGATTGAGCAGGGAAGTATTGAGGCGAGTCAGTATGGTTTTCCCACAATTGCAACATGCGCTGGAGACCCAGAACGAGCTTGAGCTGGCGGTGCTCGTTGGGAGCCAGGCAGAGGGCCGTGCGGGTCCTGACAGTGATTGGGATATCGCCATTCAGTGGCAGCGTGACATGCCGCTGCTCGATAATCTGGCGAAAACCGAAACCCTGCGCCGCTTGCTGGCAGCCGCACTAAAGGTTGAGGAAAGCCAAATTGACTTGATCGACCTGCCAGGCGCAGGACTCGCAATGCGAGCCCTGGTTGCCGAAGATGGCGTGCCATTGAAGGGAGAAAACACCCTGGCATGGAATCATTTTCTCGGACGGACCTGGCGCGAGCTAGAGACCTATGAATGGGAAAAGCAACATGCGGGTTGATCTTTATCAGGCAGAAACTGCGCAACTCGCAAAGCAACAGAGTTCCCTGCTTGACGAGGCCCGGCAACATTTGCTGAAAGGCGAAAAGCTTTCGCGGCTGGAAGAAAACGGTGTGCTGCATGCCATACAAATGCTGATTGAAAATGCGATCGGCAAGGCAAAGCAGATCCTGAAAGCGAATAAAGAACCGGTGCCAGTCTCTGCATACGACGCCTTCGCAGCACTTGCGCGTATAGGGGTGATTGAGAGAGATGATTTACCAGCATGGAATGCCGCCATCGGATTGAGAAACCGGATCGTGCATGAATATATGAATATTGATCTCGCTAGAGTGCTTGAGCTTGTGCAGGTGGATCAGCACAGGTTCGTCACCGAATTTTTATTGGCGCCTATCAATAATAACGATCATCAATAAGAGGTAAAGGGCGGGATACAGTTTTTTACTGTTTCTGGATGGCGGAATAAATCCGCTATGACGATGTGAACACAATGGAGCAATGCTGATACGTAATGGACAAGGTACGTAGGGCGCAATAACCGCAGGGCATTGCGCCGCATGACTGGGTAACGATTGTGCCATGTAGGAGGCCAGCCCCCTGGCCGATAGGTCGGGTTGGTGAAATTGTCGAGCCATGTAGGGTGGACTTGATCGACCTGCCATGCGCAGGACTCGCAATGCGGGCCCTGCTTGCTGAAGCTGATGTGCAACGCGTGTTATATTGGTGTGACCGATGTTCATGTTTGAGTCATTAGAACACGACTTAACGTTACAAAGATGGCATGTGGAAAGTTGTGGGAAAGCTGTACTGCTAAAAATGAAATTATATTGAGCTTAACACCTAAACAGTACACGATATTTTCAACTTAAAGCGTAACACTTTGATCCTTAAAGATTATTTTACATAAAAACCCAATGACCAACAATTCAACAACACAAGCAACCAAACTGTTTATGGAAAAAGTCGCTGCGCTGTTTCCAGTAAAGCGTGTGGTTATGTTTGGTAGCCGTGCCCGCGGCGACTATCATGCTGAAAGCGATATTGATCTCGCCATATTGTTGGCTGAACCAAGTGGTGATTTCTTTGCGCTCAAACTGGCGATGGATGATCTAGCCTACGATATCCTGCTGGAAACCGGTGCCAGAATACAAGCTTTACCGATTTGGCAAGACGAGTGGCAGAACCCTGAACAATACAGCAACCCGTATCTGATTAAGAATATACAACGGGAGGGTGTTGCATTGTGATAACGGCAGACGAATTAATGACAAAAGCCAGGCGAGCGCTTGCCTCTTCGCGGTTGTTATTAGCCGCTGAAGATTCAGGTGGTGCTTGTAATAGAGCTTATTACGCCATGTATGACGCATCACGTGCCGCACTCATCAAAGCAGGTTATGAAGAGCTTGCGATAACAACTAAAACACATGGGGGCTTGATCTCTGCGTTTAGTCTTCACCTAGTAAAGAGCGGATCATTGCCAATAGAACTGGGCCGGTCTTTGAATAAAGTAGAGGATATCCGGTTAATGGCAGATTACCTAGGAAAAGAAATTGAACTTGAAAGGCAGATTGGTCACTGCAACAGGCTGAGTTATTTGTTGAGACAATTGATAAAGAGATATTTTTTAAGTGATAACTGGGGTGGAAAAGGGGATAAAGGGCCCTGACCCCTTATCTTCGCTGACCCCTTATCTTCGATTACTGCCTATGAACCGGATGTCGCGCATTTTGGACCAGATCATGTAACACGCAGGAGAGAGAAATGAGTAAAGATGACAATTGCCCACTTTGTAGTGGACCCATGATTAACGGAACGACAACGTTTACTGTGGATTATGAGAAGGGTGTAATTGTTGTTAGGCATGTTCCAGCACTCGTATGTGCGCAATGTGGGGAAGCATGGATTGAAGATGAACAATCGGAGAAACTTGAGGCGCTTGTGCAGGCAGCGAAAACCCATGCACGTCAATTAGAAGTTATCGATATGGTGGCATAGCACGTAGGGCGCAATAACCGCAGGGCATTGCGCCGAATGACTAAGCACTAAGCACGTAGGGCGCAATAACCGTAGGGCATTGCGCCGTATGACTAAACACTAAGCACTAGATTTTACTAAGCACTAATTTTTAACCACTGAGCAATATTTTATTCATGCAGTCACAAAAAAAGTACAAACCCACCTTCAGCATAGAATTCTTCCCGCCCAAAACGGAAGAAGGAAAGGCCAAACTGCGTGAAACCCGTGAAGAACTTGCCGGATTAAACCCCGCCTACATTTCCGTCACCTACGGCGCCGGCGGCAGCACCCAGCAGGGAACCCTCGACACAGTGCTGGAAATCAAGGAGGCAGGCATCGACGCCGCCCCCCACCTGACCTGCGTAGGCTCCACAAAAGACAATATCCGGGAGCTGCTGCAAACCTACATCGACAAAGGCATACACCGCATCGTCGCCCTGCGTGGCGACATGCCCTCCGGCATGCGCGAGATGGGCGAGCTACGCTACGCCAATGAACTGGTGGAATTCATCCGCGCCGAAACCGGCGATCACTTCCACATCGAAGTGGCCGCCTACCCGGAAACCCATCCGCAGGCCAAAAGCGCCAGGGCCGACCTGGACAACTTCAAACGAAAGGTGGAAGCCGGAGCCAACAGCGCCGTCACGCAATACTTCTATAATGCCGACGCCTATTTTCACTTCGTCGATGACTGCGAAAAAATGGGTCTGGATATCCCCATTGTGCCCGGCATTATGCCCGTCACCAACTACCAGAACCTGGCCCGTTTTTCCGACATGTGCGGCGCCGAAATCCCCCGCTGGCTACGCAAACACCTGGAAAACTTTGGTGATGACGCCGCCTCACTGCGAGATTTTGGCCAGCAGGTCACCATCCAACTGTGTAAAACCCTGCTTAAGCAAGGCGCGCCTGGGTTGCATTTTTATAGTATGAACAGGGTGGAGCCTACACAGGTTATTTGGCGTGAGTTGCTGCTGAAGAGTTGAGGATTGGGAAACTATAATCTTTCATGCTAATAGCATGAACAAGGCAGGCCCACTAGTGCAGCTGTGGAGCAGGCTTAATTAACGATAAGGTTAGCAGTGTATTAAGATTGGCTGGCGTAGCGTACCTAAATTGGTTGTAAAGATTTTTGCCGAATACTTTGGAGAAACGTGTAAATGGGAGCTCGAGCTTTAGTAACTGGTGCTGATGGGTTTATAGGATCGCATCTTACAGAAATGCTGCTGAATAATGGCTATCAGGTGAAAGCACTATCTCAGTATAACTCCTTTAATAACTGGGGGTGGTTGGAAGATATAAATATTGAGCATGGCGTCGAGGTGCTGACAGGTGACGTAAGGGATCCGCATTATTGTAAGCATATAACAAAAGATGTAGATGTGGTTTTCCATCTCGCCGCCTTGATAGCTATTCCATATTCATATGTGGCACCAAATAGTTACGTAGATACAAATATTAATGGCACTCTCAACATCTGCCAAGCGGCTATGGAGAATGGTGTGAAACGTGTCATACACACATCTACTAGCGAAGTTTATGGCACTGCCCAGTATGTACCTATTGATGAAAAGCATCCATTGCAACCACAGTCACCTTATAGCGCAACTAAAATTGCTGCTGATGCAATGGCGATGAGTTTTTATAATTCATTCGATTTGCCAATTACTATTGCGAGGCCCTTTAATACGTACGGACCTCGGCAATCTGCACGTGCAGTAATTCCAACGGTTATTACGCAGATTGCAAGTGGTAAGAAACAAATTAAGCTTGGAGATGTTACGCCGACACGCGACTTCAATTATGTTGAGGACACGTGCCGAGGTTTTCTTGCCTTGGCTGAGTCCGATGGTGCCATTGGTGAAACGGTAAATATTGGCTCTAATTACGAAATATCGGTGTACGAAACTTTGAAGCTTATTAAAGAGTTGATGGGAAGTGATGTCGATTTTATTACCGAGGAACAGCGCATACGCCCGAAAAAATCAGAAGTTCTTCGGCTTTGGTGTGATAATAGCAAGATACGAGACCTGACAGGGTTTAATCCGCAGGTAAGTATTCGTGAAGGATTGGAACGTACAATTAATTGGATTATTCTTCCGGAAAATTTGAGTAAGTATAAGGCCGATATCTATAATGTTTGATTGCTTTGTACGGTTTGTTCGCGATGCATACCAGACGAATGATTTCATACCTCTGCATGAGCCATTATTTAATGGGCGCGAAAAGGAGTACATGCTTGATACGATTGATTCCACTTTCGTTTCTAGCGTTGGCGCATACGTGAGTCGCTTTGAGGAAGATGTCGCTAGTTATACTGGTGCAAAATATGCTGTCGCCACTGTGAATGGGACGGCTGCTTTGCATGCGGCGTTACTGCTAGCTGGTGTGGAAAGAGGTGATGAGGTGATTACTCAGTCTCTGACCTTTGTGGCCACATGTAATGCTATTGCCTACTGTGGTGGTGAGCCTGTGTTTGTTGATGTGGATCGCAACCATTTGGGGCTTTCAGCAGAGCACCTTCAGGCCTATCTTGATGAACATGCAGAGGTTCGAGAAGGGCAGGCCTGGAATCGGACAACAAGTCGACGTATTGCGGCTTGTGTACCTATGCATACATTTGGGCATTCTGTTGATATGGATTCAATCATATCAATCTGTGAAAAATACACTATTCCTGTTGTTGAGGATGCGGCTGAATCTCTTGGTTCCAAATGGCGTAACCACCATACTGGAACGTTGGGGAATATTGGCGTGCTGAGTTTTAATGGTAATAAGATTATCACCACAGGCGGTGGAGGTATGATTCTAACCAATTGTGAGGAAACGGCAAAGCGAGCAAAACACTTAACGACAACCGCCAAAGTTACTCACAAGTGGGAGTTTGTTCATGATGAAATTGGATATAACTACAGGATGCCCAATATCAATGCAGCCTTAGGCGTGGCGCAGATGGAAGAATTACCTAGGTTTGTCGCCGCTAAGCGCGTATTAGCGCAGCACTATAAAAGTTGGTGTGAGAAACATGAGGTTAAAATGCTCCATGAGCCGGATAATGCGTACTCTAATTATTGGCTGAATACTTTGTTCCTCGAGGATAGTGACCAGAGAGATGCCTTTCTTGAATATACCAATAACAATGCTGTCATGACCCGGCCCGCATGGCAGGCAATGCATTGTTTATCTATGTATGCAAAGTGTCATCATGGCTCATTGGAAAATACCGAATGGGCTATGGGATGTATAGTTAATATCCCAAGTAGCGTCGCAAAATTAGCAATTGTGTAATGACTATAAATACCAATCGAACAATATGCGTAGTTACCGGCTCTCGTGCCGAATATGGGCTGCTATATTGGTTGATGAAAGAGATACAGGAAAGCCCTTCATTGGAGTTGCAGGTAATTGCTACAGGTATGCATCTTTCTCCTGAATTTGGCGAGACATGGCGGCAAATAGAACAGGATGGATTTGTTATCAATCGTAAGGTTGAAATGCTTCTTTCGTCTGACACGCCTGTTGGTATCAGTAAATCCATGGGCCTCGCCATGATTGGCTTTGCAGATGCATTTTCTGAATTAAACCCGGATATCACAGTGGTGCTGGGCGACCGATATGAGATATTTTCCGCTGCAAGCACGGCCATGACTGCACGTATTCCTATTGCGCATATTCACGGTGGTGAAACTACAGAGGGTGCAGTTGACGAGGCTATGCGTCATTCAATTACAAAGATGGCCCATCTCCATTTTGTTGCAACCGGAGAATATCGTGACCGTGTTATTCAATTAGGCGAAGATCCAACCCGCGTTTTTAATGTTGGTGGCGTGGGTATAGATAATATTAAGCGATTAAAGCTGCTGGACCGAAAGTCTTTTGAGGAAGCAATTGGCTTGAGGCTTGCTAAACAAAATCTCATGGTTACATTTCATCCGGTTACTCTGGAAAATGCGACGGCTGGAAAACAGTTTAAAGCTCTATTAAATGTGTTAAGTGACCTGAAAGACACACATTTTATATTTACAAAACCGAATGCGGATACTGATGGACGTATCATTAACAAACTGATTGATGAGTTTGTTTCTGAACATATGGATAAGGCGATCTCCTTCGCTTCTCTTGGACAATTGCGTTATTTATCTGCAATGAAATACGTCGATGGCGTTGTTGGTAATTCATCAAGCGGCCTGCTGGAAGCCCCATCCTTTCGGATTGGTACAGTTAATATTGGTGATCGCCAACGTGGGCGAATTTGTGCAAAGAGCGTTATAGATTGTGACCCTAATGTTGACTCCATTCAAAAAGCATTGGTACGACTTTATTCTCCTGAGTTTCAGGAAAGTTTAAAGCAGGTGCGAAATCCTTACGGAGAAGGTGGAACAGCAGAAAAAATCGCTGAGGTGTTATGTGGTTTTCCGCTTGATGAGATCATTAAGAAACAGTTTTTTGATTTGGATGTAACCGCATGAGTGTGTTTATTATCGCTGAAGCAGGGGTGAATCATAATGGTGACCCTGAAATGGCCTTTCAGTTGGTTGACGCTGCGGCAGCAGCTGGCGTTGATGCTGTAAAATTTCAAACTTTTAAGGCCGAGAACCTTGCTACAAGTAGGGCCGATAAGGCTTCTTACCAGAAACAAACTACCGACTCTAGGGAAACGCAGCTAGCAATGCTTATGCGGTTAGAATTATCGCATGAAATGCATTACAAGCTTAAACAGTACTGCCAGGACAAGGGCGTACAATTTCTTTCAACAGCTTTTGATTTTGATAGCCTTGCATTTTTAGTGTCAGAGATGAAGCTTGAGATGCTTAAAATCCCATCGGGTGAATTAACAAATGGGCCACTTCTATTGGCTCATGCTAAATCTGGAAAAGAAATTATTTTATCTACTGGTATGGCGACATTGGGCGAAATTGAGACTGCCCTTGGTGTTATTGCATATGGGTATATTGGAGTTGGGGCGCCTTCAATGAATGCTTTTCAGTCGGCTTTCTATTCTGATAAAGGAATTGCTAGTTTGCAGGAAAAGGTGACCTTGCTTCATTGCACAACAGAGTATCCTGCACCAATGACAGATATTAATTTGCGTGCTATGGATACGATGGCGCAGGCATTTAGATTAAGAGTTGGCTATTCTGATCACAGTAACGGGATTACTGTGCCGATTGCTGCAGTTGCGCGCGGCGCGACTATCATTGAAAAACATTTTACACTGGATCGAACTCTACCTGGTCCCGATCATAAAGCATCCTTAGAGCCGAATGAGCTTAAAGCAATGGTGCAGGCAATCCGAGATACGGAAAAATCTCTTGGGGATGGAAAAAAAGGACCGCGACCATCAGAGTTGAATAACCGGGATATTGCGCGTAAGAGTCTAGTGGCTGCAACCCATATAAATAAGGGTGATGTCCTTTCGAAGGAAAATCTTGCGCTGAAACGACCGGGCACTGGTCGTAGTCCTATGGAATATTGGTCATTGCTTGGAAAAGTTAGCGATCAAAATATTGATTATGATGAACAAGTCTGACAAATGACACCAGTTTCCATGATTATAATTCTTGCATATTTAGAAAAGAGTCAGCCTTGTCACTGAATCGATCAAATGTAAAGCGAGTCCCGGTCATTATTATTGGTGCGGGTGGACACGCAAAGGTACTAATCGAAATGCTGAAGCGCAATGAGGTGCCGATTATTGGAATCATAGATCTGGCAAAAAGTGTCGGTGATCAATTTATGGGTATTAAAATACTTGGAAAAGATAATGTGGTTTCAAAGTATTCGATAGATGAAGTGCTGCTTGTGAATGGGGTTGGCGCATTGCCCGAAAAAACATCACGTTGGGCGCTTGCAGACCATTTTCGCAGCCTTGGATATCATTTTTCTACAGTTGTAGATTCTACAGCCACGATGGCTAGTGATGTACAGTTGGCAGAGGGGGTTCAGGTTATGGCCGGCGTAGTGATCCAGCCAGGAACTAAAATCGATGAAGACACTATTATCAATACTCGGGTAACCATAGATCATGACTGTGTGATTGGGAGGCAGTGTCACATCGCTCCCGGTGTGACACTTAGTGGTGAAGTTCATGTTAGAAACGGTGCGCACATTGGTACAGGAGCCTGCGTTATTCAGGGCGTGTCAATTGGATGCGGCTCTGTAGTTGGCGCAGGCAGTGTGGTGCTTAAGGATGTGGAGGATAGGGTCACGATGTTTCAGGTTCGAAACGAAATTACACGTAGCAGAAATGGTAAGGAAATGAAGGATGCATAATTGGCGCAATGTACTCATTGGCTCAGAGGAGCCTATTTCACGTGCCATAGAAATTCTGGACAAAGAAGCACAACGAATTGTTTTGGTAATAAATAATAAAAACCAATTGCTTGGTACAGTTACGGATGGGGATATACGGCGGGGTTTGATCAATCGCTTGGGTATGGATGAACCAGTTAGAGAGATTATGTATAAAGCACCTAGGACTGCCTCAGTGGATGATGACCGCGAAACTATTCTTGAGATCATGACTGCCAGTGATTTGCTTCATGTGCCATTGTTGGATAAAGATGGTTGCTTGGTTGGCATGGAAACTATACAGCATCTGACTTCAAAAGCTTGCCATGATAATCCTGTCTTTCTAATGGCAGGAGGGTTTGGAAAACGGTTGCGACCCCTGACATTAGATACTCCAAAACCTTTGTTGAAAGTAGGCAATACACCGATACTCCAAACTATCCTTGAATCATTTATTAAGTCTGGTTTCCATAATTTTTACATATCAACTCATTACAAAGCTGATATGGTGCGTGATCATTTTGGAAATGGGGATAACTGGGGCGTCAAGATTGAATATGTTCACGAAAATGAGCCGCTTGGTACTGCCGGTGCACTTGGGCTTTTGCCTGACGACTTGTCTGATAAGCCACTTATAATGATGAATGGAGATCTACTTACAAAGGTAAATTTTGAAGATCTTCTGGTATATCACGAGAGATTTGGTGGGATTGCGACTATGTGTGTGCGTGAGTACGATTTCCAGGTACCTTATGGTGTTGTTACCGCAGATGAATACCGTGTTATAGACATTGTTGAAAAGCCAATCCATAAATTTTTTGTCAACGCAGGAATTTATGTCATAAACCCGGAATTATATAGCGATGTCAGCGGTAGCAAGTTTTTGGATATGCCAGATCTACTACAGAATCAAATAACGAGAAGTAAGCAAGTTAATATGTTTCCTGTACATGAATACTGGCTTGATATAGGACGAACGGAAGATTTTGAGCTTGCGCAAATTACGATCTCCAAAGGGCAAGTATGATCGTTGATCATATAGCAATTGTTGGCTTGGGTAGTATTGGACGACGCCACCTTCGCAATTTAAAAGCAATACGTCCCGAAATCGAGGTAACGCTTGTTCGATCCGGACACGGAGAAGAGTGGCCAGAGCTAGCTTTGGCTGATCGAATCGTTTTTTCGCTGCATGATGCAATAGCTGTTGGTATTCAGGCTGCGATAATTTCGAGTCCTGCAACCTTGCATGTTGAACAATCCACGATATTGGCTCGAGCAGGTGTGCATCTCTTGGTGGAAAAACCATTGTCACATAACTCCGTTGGGGTTGATGACTTGCTTATTGCAGCTAATCAGAGTGGTATTTCTGCACTGACAGGCTACATTCTGCGCTATGATCCGGCAGCACGCGCATATAAAAAACTGTTGGAGAATGACAAGTTGGGGCAATTACTACATGTTCGCGTAGAGACAGGTTCATGTTTACCTGATTGGCGGCCGGAACAGGATTATCGTCAAACTGTCTCAGCGCAGGCCGATCAAGGTGGTGGTGTATTATTAGAATTAAGCCATGAGTTTGATTACATTCGTTGGTTTTTTGGTGAAATGACTTCAGTCGTTGCCAATTTGTATAACAGTAATTATCTTGAATTACAGGTGGAAGAATGTGCTGATTTGATACTTACTAATCACAATGGGATACCCGTTTCATTGCATTTAGACTTTCATAGGAGACATCCTGCTAGACTCTGTGTTGCTGAGGGCAGCGAGGGTACAGCAACATGGAATGCAATTTCCAACCAAGTTACATGGCGCCCTGTAAATGGTGCGTCTGAAACAGAAGATTTTTCTTACAGTCGTGATGAAGTATTTCAATGCCAACTACGACATTTTATCCGCTGCATTGAGGAGGGGGACAAACCTCTTGTGTCTCTGCAGGATGGTGCTAAGGCCTTGGCGCTGGTTGAGGCAGCAAAAATTGCCAATGAAACAGGCCGGAAGCAGGTTTTTCAATGATTACACATGCGTTTATTTTCGCGCGAGGTGGCTCCAAAGGCGTACCGGGCAAGAACATTAAGTTGCTTGGTGGTAAGCCTATGCTGGCTTATTCCGTTGAAATAGCGCAAAGAATGAGTGAAGTTGAACGAATATTTATTTCAACTGATGATGAAAAAATTGCTGAAGTTGCTCGAACATTGGGGGTTGAAGTTATTAGCCGGCCAGCGGAGCTTGCTGATGATCATTCCCCTGAGTGGTTGGCTTGGCAACACTCTGTGGAATATGTTGAGAAAAAGTATGGGAAGTTTGATGTTTTTGTCAGTATTCCGGTGACCGCTCCGTTACGTTCCATAGAAGATATGGAGATGTGTTTGGCAGCTTTGACTGATGATACTGATATTGTGGTTACTGTTAGTGAAGCTCACAACAACCCATATTTTAATATGGTGCGTATTGACGATACGGGGCGCGCTAGATTGTTCTGCGCAGAAAAGGAACACTATATACGACGACAGGATGTACCAAGTGCTTATAATATGACAACAGTAGCCTATGTTGCGAGAAAAAATTTTATTTTACAGGCGACAGGAATATTTGATGGTGTGGTTAAAGCTGTAGTAATTCCACAAGAGCGGTCGCTAGATATCGATACTCTAGTAGATTTTAGTATTGCCCAATGTTTGATTGATGATGCGGTGTAGAAACAAATTGAAAAATGTTAAACAGTTAATAGATTTATCTGGTCGACGCGCTGTAGTCACAGGGGGTTCTGGGTTTCTTGGGGCTACTTTTGGTGACGCGTTAGCAGAAATAGGTGCAAATATTGTTCTTGTTGATATTGATGAAGCAAAACTCAATAAATCTGCTCAGGATATTATGTCTAGGTGGGGTGTTTCTGTTGAAATTATTACGTGTGATCTTGAATTAGAATCTGAACGTAATGAGCTAATTCAATATCTCCATTCTTTACCAAGCGTGGATATACTGGTTAATAATGCGGCATTTGCTGGAACCAGTAATCTCGAGGGATGGGTAGTGCCTTTTGAAGAACAAACTGTGGATACATGGAAGCGCGCTATCGAAGTCAATTTAACGGCAGTGTTTGATTTATGCAAGGGTTGTGCACCCTTATTAAAGGCAGGTATGGGTGGTTCGATTATCAATATATCTTCAATTTATGGGTTAAGTGCACCAGACTATCGGCTCTATGAAGGCACGCAAATGGGTAATCCTGCAGCATACTCAGCTTCTAAGGGCGGGTTGTTACAATTAACTCGCTGGCTTTCAACGACGTTGGCGCCTAATGTGCGCGTAAATTCAATTTCACCAGGTGGAGTTTTTCGGGAGCAACCACAAGAATTTGTACAAAGATATGTTTCACGCACACCATCTGGTCGCATGGCAACAGAAGAAGATTTTAAAGGCGCTATTGTTTATTTAGCTAGTGATTTATCTTCGTATATGACTGGACAGAACCTCATTGTAGATGGTGGATGGACGGTTTGGTAACAATTAAAAGAGAATTAATATGAGTAATGTGTTTTGGTGTAAGAATTGTCTCAATATGTCGACTCGACCTCGGATTGCCTTTGATGATAGAGGTTGGTGTAATGCTTGTCAGTGGATGGAAACAAAGCGATCTATGGATTGGGTGCCTAGGCAGGCAGCACTGGAGAAGCTGCTAGACCAGCATCGCTCAGACTCAGGAGGGTTTGACTGTGTTGCCCCAGTAAGCGGTGGCAAGGATGGCTCTTATGTAGCATATCAATTGAAACACAAGTATGGAATGAATCCTCTTGCGATCACCGTTACTCCAGCACTGAGTCTTGAGTTGGGCGATCAAAACTTACTAAACTTTGTTCAGAGCGGATACAACCATGTCCAAATTAATCCCGATGCCGAAGCCATGCGTATACTTAATAAAACTGGATTTATTGAGAAGGGGTTTCCATATTATGGATGGCTAATTGCAATGCAAGCGGCGGTTGTACGGATGACGGTAAATCTAGGTATACCGTTAATCTTTTATGGAGAAGACGGAGAAGTTGAATATGGCGGTTCAACAGAGTCAAACACTCACTCAATGTATAATATAGAATATATGCGACGTATATATCTGGAAGGGGGGCACGAGCAAATACTAAAGGCATCTGGTTTGAAAGAATCACAACTATATTTTTTTCGGTTTCCTACTGAAAAAGAACTTGAAAAGACAGAGCTGAATATCACTCATTGGTCCTATTATGAATCATGGGACCCATATCGTAATTATCTTGTTGCGAAAGAACACTGTGGTTTGCAAGAAGCAGATGAAAATAATGTAGGTACGTTTACTAACTTTGCTCAAAACGATCAAGCTCTATATTCCTTACATGCGTATATTATGTATCTAAAATTTGGTTTTGGCCGAGCAACACAAGATGCCGGTATTGAAATTCGCCGTGGGGCAATGACACGTGAGCAGGCAGTAAATCTTGTTCGCCTTTATGATGGGCATTATCCGGAAGAATTTATTGATCTCTATTTAGATTATTACCAGATGACGCAGCATGAATTTGATTCTGTCCTGGATCAATGGGTGAATAAAAGCCTTTTTGAGAAAAAAAATGGAATTTGGGAGCCGAATTTTATTGTCGAATAATATGCGTTGTGAGTATATGTGATGGTAACTGTTATAGATTATGGAATGGGGAATGTCTGGTCTGTTTTAAGTGCGCTACAGTATCTGGGTAGTAAGACTGATTTAACAGGAGATCCGGAAAAGATTGTCAACGCTGATTATCTTATTCTCCCGGGAGTGGGTTCATTCAGAAAAGGAATGATCGCATTACATGAAAGGGGCGTTGACGAAGCTATTATTGAGTCAGTAAGTAAGCGTGGCACAAAAATACTAGGCATTTGTCTTGGAATGCAACTTCTTGGATCCCATGGAACAGAAGATGGAAAGACTGAAGGTTTAGGGCTAATAACTAATCGAGTCGAAAGGTTTAGCGAGAAGGATGTGGGTGTGGGAGGTAAAATTCCTCATGTGGGATTTAATACCGTAAACTTTAGTGATGAACCGGGTCTCTTTCAAGGACTGCATGGTGGTGCGGATTTTTATTTTACCCATTCGTATCGGATGATTCGAGAAGATCTAAAAGGCCACGTAGGTTTATGTTCGTATGGCTTAGAATTTCTCGCAGCATTTGAGGTAAACAATGTATGTGGCACACAGTTTCATCCTGAAAAAAGTCAGACAAATGGCCTTGTCCTTCTCCGTAATTTTATAGTGGGGTAATGCTCCCGTGTTGAAAAAAAGAGTCATTTTCACCCTGTTGTACGATGACGGTTATTTTATGCTTAGTCGCAATTTTAGGCTGCAAAAAGTTGGTGACCTAAGCTGGCTCCAAAAAAATTACGATTTTTCAAGTATTGCATTTTCTATTGATGAATTAATTATATTGGACGTATCAAGGAATAACAGAGATGAGAGTAAGTTTTGTGCTTGTGTAAAGGCTTTGACAAAGGGATGTTTTGTTCCAATTTCAGCCGGTGGAGCCATTCGTTCAGTTGAAGAAGCGAGAAAATTGCTTCACTCTGGGGCAGACAAAATTATAGTTAATACGTTAATTCACTCTGAGCCAGAAATAGTTGAAGAAATGGTGTCGGAATTTGGAAGTCAGTGTGTTATAGCATCAATTGACGTAAAAAAAGTTGGTGATATATATGAAGTCTGGATAGAAAATGGAACAGTTAGATTAGCGGTGTTAGCAGTGGAATGGCTACAAAAATTGATAAAATTTCCTGTGGGAGAAATTTACCTCAATTCGATGGATCGTGATGGCACAGGACAAGGATATTTTATGGAGTTGTTAGATTTGCTTCCTAACAATGTGACTAAGCCCATTATTCTAGCTGGCGGTGCGGGGAAGTATAATCACTTTTCTGAAGGGCTTAGGGATGACAGGGTAGATGCTGTTGCGACAGCCCACCTCTTTAATTTTGTTGGAGATGGCCTAAAGACTGCGCGACAGTCTTTGATTGGGGAAGGCTTTAGTCTGCCACACTGGGATGTTGAATTATTGGATAATCTTAAGGGAAGCGTTAAAAATTTATGCTGATATGGATTAGATTATCCATCAACAATAAATCCTAATAATATTTGGTTGAAGAAGTGGTGATATGAAACTTGGATTAAGTGAATTAGCACATAATAAAGTATGTGAGGCTATATTAATTTCTGGTTCAGCTAGAAGTGGTACGACAATATTAGGGAAAATGTTATACAGCTTTAAAGGTGTGGAATATGCTTTTGAGCCACCTATGTTGTTTTCACTGCTCCCTTTGATAAAAATACTTGGAAAGGATGAATGGAAATTATTATATGAGAGCTATTTGTATGAAGATTTTTTTATAGATTCGATAGCGGGGCGACGTATAAATTGTAATCTTGCCGATGATAGTTCTGTTTTTAATGCAAAGTCTGAGCTGGATGTTGCTGAAAGACTATCTAAGTCAGTACGAAAGACTGACTTAGAACAAAATGGTATCTCTAGAAATATAGCATTTAAAATGCCAGACATTACGCCATATATCGCGGATCTTCAAAGATATTATCCAAAAACAAAATTTGTGATTATGAAAAGAGACGCAGTAGGTACGATTAATTCACTCTTAGAAAAAAAATGGTTTTCGAACGAGAGAAGCCAGATGAATATGGTATGGCCATTTCGCGTGCATCGAAATTTTCACATCCCTTTTTGGGTGCGAAAAGAGGAAGATGAGGACTGGGTTAACATGTCAGAAGTTGATAGGTGTGCATATTATTATATACGAGTATATGAAGGCTTAGAAAAGGTTGGGGGAAAAATTGAAATCAGTTATAACACCTTGCTGTCAAGCCCGTTAGATGTCGCAAATAACTTTGCAGAAGAATTGGGTCTCGAATTCGGAGAAAAAACGCTTGAAATTGTAGGCCAGATTAAACCTACAATTAAAAAACGAGACCCAAGTATTCTTCACAAGATTAGCAAAAAATATCGAGAAAAAGTCATTTGCTTTTCAGATGCTTCATGATTATGGGCACAGGTGTGCCGATTAGCGTGAAATATCTGTGCTTTAATTATTGGACTATTGAAGGGGGCGGATTGCTAGTATGGTTATATATGCGGCTATTTTTTCCACATGTAAATTAAAGGTGATTCGTGTATTAATGAATTCCTCATAATGCGTACGAAAACCCAAAGCTTTCTAGGCCGGAGATTCAATCTATCCATGGCGTGCTCAAGTTCTGCTTTGGTCACCGTTGTTAGATCCCAGCTTTTCGGAAAGTTCTGCCGGATGAGACCGTTGGTATTCTCATGTAATCCGCGTTCCTAGGAGGCGTAAGGATGAGCGAAGTGAATGCGGGTATCTAGGTCAACGGCCATGCCTTCATAGTCAGTGAATTCACGGTCGTTGTCATAAGTGATGGTCTGGAGTTCATCTGTGCGCCCCTTGCTTTGGTCGGTTGGGGAAAGCCACGACACTACTGCAGCTTGCGACCTTAACAACAGGTAGAAACAGGTAGTGTTGTACTTACTAATTGAATTCCAGATTCTTAAGAGTGTTTGCGTATAAGTTACAATGCTTTACTAACTATTCATTGAAAGCACTGTAGCACTGTAGCACTGTAGCACTGTAGCACTGTAGTCCTGTTTGGTGCGGATTGGGTAAATATGCTTTATTCATGGTGCGAATATGTAAAAGTTTTTGTACTAATGAAGGTGAAATCTTTTGCCCTCGGACTAGGTGTCAGCTGGCATGCGGCATGTGGTCGTTCTGTTTTATAGTGGCCAATGAATAATGCGAATAAATAAAAAAGACATTCGTGATGGTGGTTTGTATACCCTTGCCGGTATAAACCAAATGCACATTAAAACCATGGCTTGGTGTATATGGTTGTCACTATGTATGTTGTTCAACACAAAACTGGTTGGCGACGTAGTTGGCTCACAAGTTTTGTTGGGATGGGTTATTTATCTTTGGATAATACAACAGTCCTTACGGCCTAAAGATGTTGCATGGCCGATTTTAATTATCGTGTTTATGATTGGAATGCTACCTATCCAACTTCTAATAGATGCTGAGGAAAATTTTCGTCTACTAGAAGACGGAATAAAGATAATTTTTTTAATATTTGGAGTGATGGCATTACGACAGGTTCCTCAGAGTGTGCTAAAGGAACTTACCGTTGTCTTGCCTGTGATGGTTAGTTTAATTGTAGGCTACACCTATGTGGTAAGTGCATGGGATTATTACGATACGCTTTTACATCGTTTTGGCGTACCTTCATTCGGATCACCTAATTCGTTAGGATATGTCTTGTCATTTAGCCTTATTATGATCCATTACAATTTTGGCAGGTTTCATTCGATTTCGCTCAAAATATTTTTATTGTTTGTAGGTCTGGTTTGTTTAGCTGCATTAATTGGTACGCAGTCTAGGGGGGGGCTGATTACATATTTAGTTGGATTAGTCATTTTTATTTCTAGGAAGAGAAATAGCACGATATTGTTATATGTTTGTATAGTCGGTTTACTGCCATTAATTGCTGGTCTGTTAGCAGACAATTCCACAGAGCAATTGGCTAGGTTCAATGCTGAGGTTGATTATGAAAACGCAGATGCCGGCTCGGGAAGAATAGAAATTTGGACGAGTTTGATATATGAAATGATTCACCATCCTATTAGCCTAGTCGTGGGGTTTGGGCCCGGTAGTATTTACTTGAATAGAGATGGTCATATAGTAAATAGTGCTCATTCCTCAATTATCACGGTGCTCTATTGGTATGGTTTGTTTGGGATATTTGCATTTTTTTCGCTCTTTTACAAAATGACGCAATCCTTGTCTGGCGCCAATCTTGAAGCTCAGCCATGGTCATATTTGAGACGATCATTCATTTGGATGCTTGGAGTAGGAGCGATTTTTGATTCTTATCTTCTGGCTGCCCAGCTGCTTTGGTTTGCTGTTGTAATCATTGCGATCATATTTGTTCGAGATAAAAAAAATTATGCGCTAATAAGAGCTCCTTCAGAGTTTTGAGATTCATCAATCGGTAATTTAGGGTGTAAAAGTGGCTAAATCAGTTGTGTACCATTTGTTTCTGTATGTTGTATCTAGGGTAGACGATCCATTTGAAGGTATTAAATCTTCACTCACTGATGATTCGATTGATTGTCATCAGATAATTGATATTCGGTTTAACCAAGAAACCTACTCACATATCCGTGAAATTGAATATTCATCTCTTAAATATATTAGGGTAATTTTTTATCGTAAAATATTTAAGGAATTGGATAGGCATATTGGTAAGGTAGTTTCGGAAATTCCTGATTCTGCGAAAGTTGTTATATATCTGGCAGATGAAGGTGTCTGGGCTGAGCTGTTGAAAGTTATTTTAATGAAAAGAGGTATCAGGGCTTGCACGGTTAACGTACAACATGGTTTTTTTCTTCTCGTACGTAGATGGTCAGAGGGAAAATGGTCAGTGTTTCCTAGGAAACTGATTAATACATTTTCCAGGGTTTTAACGGGATACCCGGTTTTTGGTTTAGCATTTGGCCGTGGAGGATTCGATGTTTATCTTTGTTACGGAGAGCGCGAAAAAACATTTTTACTAGATGCTGGAAATAAGAATGTGTATGTCTGCCCTAAGTTAATTAAAAGTAACTTGTGGCATCGTTACCAGAAAGCATTAAAAAATCAAGTGGAAACCCAGGACCAAGAAAACGTTCTCATTGCAATGCCCGCTTGCGTTCCAGGTTCTGAAATAAAGTGTGATTTAAACGCCTTCATGGAAATGATGTGCCCGTTAATTATGATTTTAGTTAAGGATTTGAAGATAAATGTTATTGTTCGGTTTCATCCAGGCAGGGATAAAAATGAGTGTAACCGGTGCCTAAGTTATGCTGGGGTATCTGGTTTAGTTCAAATAGATGAGTCTAGTGACGTTGCAGAAGGTATTTCGAAGAGTGTAGCGGTAATCGCTGCACACTCTACTGTATTATTTGAAGCCGCCTTGCTTGGGAAAGTGCCGATTGCAGTTAGAAGTCGTTGTTTTAGAGGTAACTTACCATACAAACACGAAATTGTTGATGTGAATATGAACTATAGAGAGATGTTAGTTAACTCATTAGCGAATGTAACGCGAAAACGATATTCAAGTACGATGGCGGAGTATGAGTTTAACTGGGTAGATAAACTCCAGGAAGTTGTAGGTATTGCGGTAACCTAATAGATAGTTAATCGTATAGGTCTGCTATCCCGCAGATAGCTTATGAAAAAAATTGCGTGAATGTAATTTCCACAATAAAAACTGGCGGCGTTAACATGGCACTAAGAGGCCTGAGCATGGGCGGCAAATTTGCGCTTGTGCTATATATCGGCCGCTATTTTGGTTTATCCGAATTGGGTGTGTATGGCATAGTTGCTACCAGTGTGGTTTTAGGTATGCAATTATTGGGGTTGGATTTTTACGTCTATAATACGCGTGAAATTCTTAAGGCGGATAACCATATCCAACCCTTGTTTGTAAAAGATCAGGTTATTTTTCATTGCTTGTCATATGCCGTAGTCCTTCCTTTATTTCTTAGTGTTTTTTTGGCGGAAATCCTTCCATGGGAAATCGTCGGCTGGTTTTATTGCGTTGTCATTGTTGAGCATTTATCACAAGAAACTACCAGGTTGTTAACGACATTATCAAAACCCTTATTGGCTAGCATCGTAGTTTTTTGCCGCACCGGGTTGTGGATTGTTGCATTCATCATTGCGGGAGTGTTAGATGATAAGTTTCAAACAATTGTGTGGCTGTTGGCATTTTGGGTAGCTGGTTCCGTTTTTTCCTTATTCATTGGTGGGCGTGAAATATTAAAAGTCCAAGGCTGGGATTGGGCGCATGCGTTTTCAGTGAAGCCGAATGTAAAATGGATTAAAAATGGAATTCGTGTTGCCTTTCCTTTTTTTATTTCAACGTTGGGGCTTCAAAGCATTGAGTTATCAGATAGGTATTTTTTAAAGGCGTATTATGGAAATGATATTGTTGGAATTTATATATTTTCTCAAAATATTGCAGGGATATGTCAGGTAGTTGTTGTGACAGGTCTCGTTATGATTGTCGCACCAAAAATAACTGAAGCTTACCTTAAAGAAAAATGGGAAAAATATGAAGAAAATCACCGCTTTCTTACCATTGGGATACTAGTTACTAGTGCGATTTTATCAGCTGCGCTTGTGATTTTATATCCATGGATTGCGAAGATGACGAATAAGCCTGAAATTGTTCAAAATACGTATGTTTTTTATTTATTACTAGCAGCAATGTTTCTATATGTGGTTGGTTTTATTCCTTACTATAGTTTGTATGTAAGAAAACGAGATAGGTCGTTGTTGGTCTCGGTAGTAATCGCGGCAGGTTTGAACCTAATTTTAAATCTTATATTAATACCGAGATACGAAATGATTGGGGCTGCATTTGCGACTTTGGTTTCAATTGCATCTATTCTAATGCTTAGGTTTTACTTTGTGTTCGCACATGTGCGTGCGAAGGTTTCCCGTAGATGAGTGTTTTTGTCTAAAATCTATTTCGTGTGTTTTTGATGGCTATAGTCATTAATTATGATTCCAGTTGTTCGATCTTTACCCCTACATTTATTTTGTTTGCGTAGAATACTATTTCAATTTTGGGTAAAGTTACAGTTTTTGCTTGGCTAAGTATCAAATAACGATTGCAGACATATTGATTAAATCCTAGGGAACTACAAGTATGGTTACAGACAAACAGAAATGCCTTGATATTGGTTGTGGAAAATGTAAAACGGTCAATTGTGTTGGTGTGGATAGGGTTTCATTAGAAGGGGTTGATGTAGTCCATAATCTAGATCAATTTCCATGGCCATTCAAAGAGAATTCGTTTGATGTGCTATTTTCGAATCATTTTTTGGAGCATGTGGATGATATTTTAGGAACGTTGGCTGAGATTCACCGTATTGCTAAACCTAATGCAAGGGTAAATGTACGGGTTCCCCACTATGCTAGTGATAACTTTCATAGTGACCTAACGCATAAAGTGGCGTTTGGATATAGAAGTTTTGATCATTTTTCTATCAATGAGCGCATAGCATACGATTTTTATTCGGACTTCAAGTTTGAAATATTGCATAGGAGATTGAAATTTATGGGGCCAGATGTTCGATTTGACCCATTTAAATGGCTGGGTATTGAAGCTTTAGTTAACCTAATTCCAAGGATATATGAACGTTTTTTTGTGTATTTTTTACCTCCTGTAGAAATTCAGTTTCAATTGCGGGTAATAAAATGATCTGGTTAATGGTTGCCTTAGCAAGGTATTGTTCATCCCATAAATGTATGACTGTATCATGATTTATGGGATGATTTTGAATCTAAATTGTGCGAACGGTCAACATCAGGATAATTCTCAATTGTGTGATTTTTTCCAGGAAATAGGTTTATGAAAATCGCGTTTGTTCATGACTGGTTGACTGGATACGCTGGTGCAGAACGTGTCTTAGAACAAATGCTGCTTTGTTTTCCTGACGCAGATATTTATTCGCTGATAGATTTTATTCCTGATGATGGTAGAGGATTCATTCAAAACAAGAAAACTACAACTTCGATATTGCAACGATTACCGCTGGCGAGAACTAAATATCGTCAATATCTAATGTTTATGCCATTTATGGTAGAGCAGTTTGATTTGTCTAAATATGATTTAGTGATTTCAAGCAGCCATGCTGTTGCTAAGGGTGTTTTAACCGGCCCTGATCAGCTTCATATATGTATGTGTTATTCGCCAATACGGTACGCTTGGGATTTGCAACATCAATATTTGAAGGAGTCAGGGCTCGATGCTGGTGTGAAATCATGGTTAGCGAAGTGGGTACTTCATAAAGTGAGAATATGGGATGCTCGTACCGCTAATGGTGTTGATGAGTTTATCGCTATTTCTAATTTTATAGAAAGGCGTATTTTTAAAGCATACCATCGGAACTCAACAGTTATATACCCGCCTGTGGCAGTAGATGAATTTCTAATGAAAAGTAAGAAAGATGATTTTTATGTTACAGCTTCACGAATGGTGCCATATAAAAAAATTGATCTTATTGTTGAGGCTTTTTCGGAGATGCCATCAAAAAAGTTGATTGTGATAGGTGGTGGGCCAGATTTTAAAAAAATACAGCGGAAGGCAGGCACGAATGTTGAGTTAGTTGGTTATCAGGGGTTTGATAACCTTCGTGGCTATCTGCAACGAGCAAGAGCTTTTGTTTTTTCTGCAGAGGAGGACTTTGGGATTGCGCCTGTAGAAGCACAAGCTTGTGGTACACCTGTGATTGCATTTGGTAAGGGTGGTGCTACTGAGACAATACGAGGGCTTGGAAGCGATTTCCCTACAGGCGTTTTTTTTTGGGAACAGACTGTTGCTAGTATACAGCTGGCGGTAGAGGCTTTTGAGAAGGAGGAAAATAATATCACCCCAGAGGCTTGTCGTGAAAATGCAATGCGTTTTTCATCTGAGCGGTTTCGAAACGAGTTCAGTAATTTTGTCCAAGATAAATATGAAAAACACTGCCGGTCAATAGTTTGCTCGGAGAATGTCGATTAATGACGGTATTATTGACTGGTTATGATGGTTTTGTAGGCTCGTTATTTCGAGAAGAGGTACCTTGTGTGCCATTGAGTGATGAGTATGGCAAGGTAGATTTGCGTGAGTCAACTCGGCTGAGGGCAGCAATTGAGAATATTAAACCTGATTTTGTGATGCACCTTGCAGCCCAAAGTTTTGTGCCTGAGTCTTTTTTTGATCCAATGACGACTTATGATATTAATTTTACGGGCACATTTAATCTACTTAGCGCTTTGAAAAATGTTGGATTTCAGGGAAAAATGTTATTCGTTAGTTCTGGAGATACATACGGCTTAGTATCTTCAGAGTGCCTTCCTGTTGGAGAGAATCACCCGCTTAAACCACGTAGTCCTTATGCTGTTAGCAAAGTTGCGGCAGAGGCATTATGCTATCAATGGAGCCAAACTGAGAGTTTTGAAGTCATTTCTGCCAGACCGTTTAATCATATAGGACCTAGACAGAGTGAAGAATTCGTCGTATCAGATTTTGCGAAGCAGATAGTTGAGATCAAGCTTGGGCTACGTGATCCGGTTCTTGATGTTGGTGATGTTGGGGTCACACGAGATTTTACAGATGTAAGGGATGTTATAAGGGCTTATGCGCTATTGTTAGAAAAGGGACAAAATGGAGAAGCATACAATATCTGTAGTGGTAAGGAACGAACTATTCATTCTTTACTTTTGCTCATGTTGAAATTAGCTCAAGTTGAAGCGAGCTGGCAACAGGACTCAAGCCGTTTTCGCTTGTCTGAGCAACGCCGAATTTATGGAGACTTTTCAAAACTACGTGCACACACAGGTTGGTCACCGGTCATTCCTGTAGAAAAAACTTTATTAGATACTTTAGGTTATTGGGAGAAAATGTTGTCATGATTAAAAGCGCGTTAATTACTGGTGTGACAGGTCAGGATGGCGCTTATCTGGCTAAGTTCCTGTTAGATAAGGGTTATAAGGTGTTCGGCTTACATGCTCGGAGAGCTAGTGATACATTGTGGAGGCTTCGATATTTAGGAATCGAAGATAGTGTCGTCTTGCTGGAGGGCGATCTGACTGACCTATCATCCCTAATTCGCGCAATGGGTGCTTCAAAAGCAGATGAAGTATATAACCTTGGTGCTCAAAGTTTTGTTGCAACTTCCTGGACTCAGCCAATCTTGACGAGTTATGTGACGGGGTTGGGTGGAATTAATATGCTGGAAGCTATTCGGTTAACAAATACAACTGCAAAGTTTTATCAGGCATCTACAAGTGAGATGTTTGGGAAAATACATGAGCCAATTCAGAGTGAGGAAACTCCATTCCATCCCCGTAGTCCATATGGTGTGGCCAAGCTTTTTGCTCATTGGTCTACTGTGAATTATCGTGAAAGTTTTAATATGCATGCATCAAGTGGAATTTTATTTAACCACGAATCTCCATTGAGAGGGATCGAATTTGTTACTCGTAAAGTTACTGATGCAGTTTCTCGTATCAAACAAGGTAAACAAAAAAAACTTTATTTAGGGAATATAGATGCGAAGCGCGACTGGGGTTATGCGGTTGATTATGTGGAGGCAATGTGGTTGATGCTGCAGCAGGAGGAGCCTGATGATTACGTCATTGCAACTGGGCGTACAACAACAGTTCGTGATATGTGTCGAATTGCATTTGAATACGTAGATTTGAATTACGAAGATTATGTAGCGATTGATCCCCAGTTTTACCGGCCTGCGGAAGTGGAATTGTTGCTTGGAAATCCTTCTAAGGCAAAAATAAAGTTAGGTTGGGAAGCAAAGACTAGCCTTGAGGATTTAATGTATATGATGGTGGATGCTGACATGAAGCGCGTTTCTATACAATAGTGCATATTTAAAGGCTATAAAGATGTTTTCACGTGGTTTGTTGAGAGAGTATTCAGGTGCTTTATCTGTCGTGGCGCGAGGCATTGATATAATTTGCATCTTTCTGGGTTGCATGCTGGCGTATCTGTGGAAATTTGAGCAGCTGCCTATGCTTCAGCACTACTCAATAGCCTTGTTTATCGGTCTCCTGCTAACGGCTATTATTTTTAATTCTTTTGGTATTTACAAGTCATGGCGTGGCCAAAGCTGGTGGCACCAAGCTCGTGTACTAACTGTAGCTTGGGGTTGTGTTCTTCTTGTTCTGGTTATTCTCGCGGTTACGACTAAAACTAGCGCTCTGTTTTCACGGCAATGGGTGGGTGCTTGGGCTGTTTCAGGCTGGGGCCTATTATTGTTTTTTCGTTTTTCGTTAAACCACTTTCTGAGGATCATGCGGGCAAGCGGCTTTAATCAGAAACGCATCGTTATTGTTGGAGCAGGTGACCTTGGAAGAAGGGTCGCTAATAATATAAAACTCTCTGAATGGGCCGGCCTTAATGTTGTAGGTTTTTTTGATGATAAAAGTGAGCTTCATGGAAAAATTTTTGTTGGTGTGAAAGTTCGGGGTTCGGTAGAAAAATTAAGTCGGCTTCTAGAGCGGGGTCGTATTGACGAGGTCTGGCTTGCTTTGCCACTTCGTGCGGAAGAGCGCGTTCGTGAGATGCTACATGAATTACGTCATTGTACAGCGACCATTAGATTTGTGCCTGATATCTTTGGTCTCAGGCTTCTCAACCATTCCATGGCCGAAGTTGCTGGCTTGCCGGTTTTAAATCTTAGTGAATCCCCTATGTATGGATTTAACAGGGGCATTAAGTTCCTGGAAGACAAAATCATTGCTGGAACAATTTTGTTGCTCATTAGTCCATTGATGTTGTTTCTCGCGATTGGGGTGAAAATGAGTTCGCCTGGTCCTGTTTTTTATCGTCAAGAGCGCGTCAGCTGGAATGGGAAGTCATTTCAAATGTTGAAGTTTCGATCCATGCCTGTGAACTGTGAAACGAGTACAGGGGCGGTTTGGGCAAAAAAAGGAGAATGCCGGGCAACCAAGTTTGGTGCATTCCTCCGAAAAACCAGTTTGGATGAACTCCCGCAATTTATTGATGTTCTTAAAGGAAATATGTCCATCGTTGGTCCTCGACCAGAAAGGCCTATATTCGTTGAAAAGTTCAAGGATGAAATCCCAAACTATATGAAAAAGCATATGGTTAAGGCCGGTATCACTGGTTGGGCACAGGTCAATGGATGGCGTGGAGATACTGACCTACAGACACGTATTGAGTATGACCTCTACTACATCGAGCATTGGTCGCTGTGGTTTGATATCAAGATCATTGTCCGCACCATCTTTACCGGGTTTATCAATAAAAACGCCTATTAGTTGGGCTGAGTGCTGAGACATACGGCGCAATGCCCTGCGGTTATTGCGCCCTACGGGGTGATCTGTGGCACTTTCATGGTTTCGTCCTTTCAGAAGGATTCCTGGTTGAGGCAAAACTCGCCCGCTCCGCTGTTGCCGATAAACCGGTTTCGGTTTTTCCTGCTGTGGTTGCTGATCGGCTGGGCGTTGGTCGCTGTGGTGCTGTTTCTTTCGCTGACGCCGAGTCCGCCCGAGGTGCTGGATTTTACCTTTGCGGACAAGCTGGAACATCTCCTTGCCTACAGTGTGTTGATGGGGCTGTTTGGGCAGCTCTATGGGTCGCTGCGGCAGCAACTCCTTTGGGCGCTTGGCTTCTGCCTGATGGGGATCGCGCTGGAGTTTGCGCAGGGCTGGGGCGGGCATCGGTTTTTTGATGTCGCGGATATGGCCGCCAACACGCTGGGTGTGTTGCTGGGCTGGTGGCTGGTGAGGCGCTGGCTGGCCGGGAGTCTGTTGACCGTCGATGCGTACTTGGCGCGATATTTCAGTGCGTAGGGTGCAATAACCGAAGGGCATTGCGCCGCATGTCTCGTCGGGCAACCGCCATGCATTGCGTTACGGTGAATTTTCAGAACCCGCAAAGCAGACCTGGCTTTTGGGATTGTTCATACGGCGCAATGCCCTGCGGTTATTGCGCCCTACAGGATGGTGGTGGTTACTCACCCCTCAGCCCAATAACTCCCGACGCAGTATTTTCCAATCCATAAATGAGTCTGAAGGCGGGTTGCGGTCAGCCGGTTTTC
>JAVVEP010000017.1 GCA_032250735.1 Gammaproteobacteria bacterium | reverse complement strand
CGCTTGGAATGATATGGGAAGAGCGAATGCTCTTGAGAAGTTACGGATTCAGGTTGAAGTAAGCCTGAATCCGCGGTTTAGCCACGGATTCAGGGTAAGGTAACTGAATATCGTTAGGCCATGGAGGTCTGTGGTGAAATGCCGGACAGGCGCATTTGCAGGCGCATGTTACTGCGCGACTCGGCATAGGCCAGGGCGGTTTCTTCGGTAATTTTGCCATCGGCATACAGCAGGTAGAGTGATTGATCCATGGTGCACATGCCGGAGTTGGTGTCTTTTTCCATCACGCTCGACAGTTCGGTAAAGTCGCCGCGGCGAATCAGATCGCGCACCCGGGAGGTGGCGATCAGCATCTCCACGGCCACCGTGCGGCCGCCACCCCTGGCGGGCACCAGCACCTGGGAGATGACCGCCTTGATATTCTGCGACAGGGAGTAACGCAGCAGCTCGCGCTTTTCCTGCGGGAACATGTGCACGATGCGCTCGAAGACCTGGCTGGCGCTATTGGCGTGCAGGGTGGCGAGGCACAGGTGGCCGGTGTCGGAAAATTCCAGCACGTCTTCCATGATTTCGTGCTCGCGAATCTCGCCGATCATCAGCATGTCGGGTGACTGGCGCAGGGCGTTGACCAGGGCCTTGTGATAGGAGTGGGTGTCGACGCCGATCTCGCGCTGGTTGATCACCGACTGCTTGGGTTCCATCACGTACTCAATGGGGTCTTCCACGGTGATGATGTGGCTCATGGTGTTGATGTTGCGATGGTTGATCATCGCCGCCAGGGTGGTGGACTTGCCGGCGCCGGAGGGGCCGACCACCAGGATCAGGCCGCGTTTCAGCAGAGTCATGTTTTTCAGCA
This sequence comes from Gammaproteobacteria bacterium, assembly GCA_032250735.1. Lineage (NCBI taxonomy): Bacteria > Pseudomonadati > Pseudomonadota > Gammaproteobacteria > Gammaproteobacteria bacterium. The sequence goes on along the minus strand of JAVVEP010000017.1, from coordinate 65,587 downwards.
GCTCGGGGATGCCGAGGGTCTCAAAACCGGGCACCTGTAGTGGCACCAGCCGGATGACCATGCTGATCTCGCCACGCTGGCGAAACACGTTGAAGCGGAAACGGCCGATGCCGGGTACGGTGTAGCCCAGGCTGATCTCGGGGTCGTCGGCGAAGGCCCTGGCATGTTCCGGGCGCATGACCAGCTGGGCCATCTTTTCGGTGGCCCCTGCCGGCAGGGGTTCCATGTCATTGGCCTGCAGTGCGCCGTCAATACGAAAGGCGGGTGCGGAGCCGGTGCAGAGAAAGAGATCCGAGGCGTCCTTGGCCACCATGATTTTTAACAGTTTTGATAATAATTCCATGATTCCTTCCCCGCTGCTGGTCGCCGATGGTGTCTGCCAGGTAACGGCAGTTTTTGTTTTACTGGCGCGATGAAAGGGAGTGTACCAAAGATTAATGGCAGGGGGATGGCGGGGCCGATTTGCGGCCTAGGGGAAAAACAACATCAGCAGGGTGAAGGTGGCGATGGTGGCCAATACCGCCAGGACAATGATCTTGAGCGAGGGCAACAGGCTGGTGTCGCTCTTGCGCAACGGGCGCATGTTGGCGGCCGGGGTGGGGCGATTTTCGCGGTCCAGTAGATTGATGCCGTCTTCGATGTCAGGCAGTTCATTGGTGGTTATCGCCGGTTCACTACTGTTTTTGTGTACCTTCAAGGCGGGTTTGGGGGGTACCGACATCGGTTGTGGGGGCAGATTCTGGGTAGCGTCGCCGTCGATCCTGGGGGCGGCATTGGCTGGGCTGAAGGTGGGCTCGGCGAACTTCTTTTGCCGCGCCTTTCGGGTCAGCTCCTCAAGCTGGGAGACACCCATCATCATCGTGGCGTTGGCGTGCTGCATGGCGGCGGAGGTGTCGGCCTGGAATAACAGCTGATACTGGCCGATGCCGAGCAGATCACCGTTGTGCAGGGTGTGGGTCCTGATCTTCCTGCCGTTGACGAAGGTGCCGTTGGTGCTGCCGAGGTCTTCTATATAGGAGGAGTTAAACACCGTGACGATTTTGGCGTGATGGCTGCTGACCGTCGGATCATCGATGTGCAGGGCATTGTCCTGATGCCGGCCAATGCTCAGCGTGCCCTGCGCGAGTTCACGTTCGTCGATCTTGAAGGCGTCTCGGTTGATGGTGATCCTTGCCATGGCGGTGTTGTGTGTCGTGTGCTTATCGAATGTGGCGGATTGGCGGGACGGATAGCGCGCGATGCTGACGGCGGGCTCAGGCCCGCCGCTTTACTGGATAGTGGATGGTCGATTCTGCTGTGCGTGGCCGGCGCTCGAGCAGGGTCAATGGCGGTGCGGCCGGCGGCGCGGAGGCGCTGTGCCCAGGTTCAGCCGGTAACACCTCGAACGGAGGACGCACCGAGCGCGAGGCCATCATCAGGGTGAACTCTCTCAGGCCATCGAGGTTGTCGCGCAGGCTGATCTCCAGCGAGCGATTGAGGGTTTTCAGAATGCCATTTGCCATGTGGTTGCCGTGCCCCGTCCCTACCGTGGGTTTCGGTTAGGGAGTTTATAGTGTGGAAACTATGAGACACAACGGCCCTGACGGGGGAAAACTTGAGCCGGTGAGGGCTCTCAGGCAATGGCCTTTACTTGGCGAGCTCGGGGGTCAGGTGGGGGCGGATCGCCTGCAGGATGGCCTTGAATACCTTGGGATTGCCCGCCACCAGGTTGCCGGTGTCGAGATAGTTATTGCCACCACCGAAGTCGCTGACCAATCCGCCGGCCTCCTGCACCAGTAGTACGCCAGCGGCCATGTCCCAGGGGTTGAGACCGATTTCCCAGAAACCGTCCAGGCGACCCGCGGCCACATAGGCCAGGTCCAGCGCGGCGGAACCGGGGCGACGGATGCCTGCGGTCATGGGGAACAGGGCCCGGAAGGTGCCCAGGTAGGCGTCCAGATGCTGCTGTTGCTTGAAGGGAAAGCCGGTGCCGAGCAGGGCGCCATCCAGACCCTTGCGGGAGGTCACCCGCAGGCGGCGGTCGTTGAGCTGTGCACCGTCACCGCGGGAGGCGCTGAACAGCTCCTGGCGCATGGGGTCGTAAACGACGGCGTGTTCCATACGGCCCTTGTAGCGTATGCCGATCGACACCGCAAACTGCGGAAACCCGTGCAGGAAGTTGGTGGTGCCGTCCAGCGGGTCGATGATCCACTGATAGTGCACCCCCTCTTTTTTACCCGGCAGCTCGCCGGTCTCTTCGCCGAGGATGGAGTGGTCGGGATAGGCCTCGCGGATCACGCCGATGATGGCCTCTTCCGCCTGGCGATCGACCTGGGTGACAAAGTCATTGCTGGTCTTTTCGGTGATTTCGAGTCGATCGACCTGTTCCACGGCGCTGGCGATGAGATTTCCGGCGCGGCGGGCGGCGCGAACAGCAATATTGACGATGGGTTGCATGGTGTATTTGGTTCCAGTAATGGCCGGTCGATGGACTGGGTTTAGGTTAAACGTAAGTTGAGCCTAAACGGGCGCGCGACTTTAGCAGAATTACCCCGAAATTGCGACTCACAGCCCCGTCTGTGCCGCTGGGCGGTTTCTATGCCGGTCCACCGTTTCGAGGTTGCCGCGCAGGATTTTGCCAAGTAAGGTGTGCGCGATGTTAGAGACGGCAAAAATCGATACCCGCATACAGCAACAGGTGCGCATCGTACTGGTGGATACCAGTCATGCGGGCAATATCGGCGGCGCCGCGCGGGCGATGAAAAACATGGGCCTGCGTCGACTGTATCTGGTTACGCCCCAACAGTTTCCGCACGCCGACGCCACCGCCCGGGCCTCCGGTGCCGATGATGTGCTGGCGCAGGCTACGGTGTGCGCGGACCTGGACGAGGCACTGGCAGGGTGCACCCTGGTGGTGGGGGCGAGCGCCCGGCTGCGGAACCTGAGTGTGCCGTTGCTGGACCCTCGCCAGTGCGCTGAGCAGATCGTGGCCGAGCTGGGTTCGGTTGAGGGCCAGCAGGTGGCCATCCTGTTTGGTCGTGAGCACTCGGGGCTGACCAATGACGAGCTGGGTCGCTGCCATTATCTGGTGCACATTCCCAGCGATCCCCAGTACAGTTCCCTCAACCTGGCGGCGGCCGTACAGGTGGTGAGTTATGAGTTGCGCATGGCGGGCATGGCCCCGCCCGCAGCGGGGCCGACGTCTGCCCACACCGAGTCGCTCACGGCTGTCCCGCTGGACGGGGATGAGCCGCTGGCGCCTGCCGAGGACATGGCGCGCTTTTATCAGCACCTGGAGCAGACCCTGGTGGAGGTCGGATTTCTCGACCCGCAAAATCCGCGTATCATGATGCGCAGGCTGAGGCGTTTATTTAATCGTGCGCGCCCCAATATCGTTGAGATGAATATTTTACGGGGCATTTTGACGGCGGCGCAGAACAACCGGCGCGCCCCAAAATAGACGCTACGCGATTTCGCAGCCGGTTTGGTGGCGGGCAATAACGGACAATAAATAGAGACACTATGTTCAACCGTATCCGAGAAGATATCCGCTGCGTATTTGACCGCGACCCCGCGGCCCGCACCAGCTTTGAGGTGATCACCACCTATCCGGGTGTGCACGCGTTATTGCTGCACCGCTTTGCGCATGTCTTGTGGAATCTGGATCTGCGCTGGCTGGCGCGAGTGGTCTCGACCCTGAGCCGCTGGTTGACGGGCATCGAGATCCATCCCGGCGCCAGGATTGGCCGGCGGTTTTTTATCGATCACGGCATGGGGGTGGTGATCGGCGAGACGGCGGAGATCGGTGACGACTGCACCCTGTATCACGGCGTCACCCTCGGCGGCACAAGCTGGAAGAAGGGCAAACGACATCCCACCCTGAAAAATAATGTGGTGGTGGGTGCCGGCGCCAAGGTGCTCGGCCCCATTGTGCTGGAGGAGGGTGCGCGCATTGGTTCCAATGCGGTGGTGGTGAAGGGGGTATCGGCCGGCGCCACCGTGGTGGGTGTGCCGGGTCGCGTCGTGCGGGCCAGCAAGCCGGACTCCCTCGCTGAGCAACAGCGCGCCGCCACGGCCGAAAAACTGGGTTTCGATGCCTACGGCGCCACCAGCGATGCCCCGGATCCGGTGGCCAACGCCATCAATAGCCTGCTGGATCACGTGCATGTGATGGATGCCAAAATGGCCTCCATGTGCGAATCCATCAAACGGCTGGACGCGGAATTCAACGATGTGAAGCTCCCCGATCTCGGAAATTGCGGCATCACCCCGAGCGACCAGCCCAATGACATGCCCATAGACAAGGGCGATGACGGTGGCGGTGGCGGTGGCGGTGACGGTGACGGTAGCGGTGACGGTAGCGAGAGTACCAAGAACTCAACCCCGGATAAGCCGCAGGGCCAGTAATTACGGGCGCCTTCCGCCACCCACCTTGCTCAGTAACGTCCCCCTGAATGTTCCGCAAAACTTTCTGCAAACTATTTCTTGACTAAAGTTGTCGGATATAGATAATAGCAGATCAATTTAGTCGGGAATTCGGCTGTTATTGTTCACGGGCAGTCTGCTAGGGGTGCGATGCTTACCGGTTTCAATCCGTTTGTGATCTCGGTAATTGTTCGCCAAATTCCCATGGTTTTAGTAAGCTTAACGTTGCTGTCGGTCGGGATATTCATTGGCCTCAGCACTCTGTTACCACTGAGGTGAAATTATGAGACTGACAACAAAAGGTCGATACGCTGTAACTGCCATGCTGGATCTGGCCCTGAATGCTCAGGAAAAGCCCATTACTCTGGCGGATATCTCCCAGCGGCAGGGTATATCCCTTTCCTATCTGGAACAGTTGTTTTCGCGTCTGCGCAAGCAGGGGCTGGTGTCGAGCGCGCGCGGTCCGGGTGGTGGATATCGCCTGAGTCGCACGGCCGATGATATCAATGTCGCGCAGGTCATTGAGGCCGTCGACGAGAAGGTGTCGGTGACCCGCTGTGGCGGAAAGGGCGATTGCCAGAATGGCGAGGCCTGCTTGACGCACAAACTATGGTGTTCGCTGAGTGAGCAGATTCATGGCTTCCTGGATGGCATCTCCCTGGGCAGTCTGGTGGATGAAGAACACGTAAAGCTGGTCTCCGAGCGCCAGAAGAAGGACGTGCTTGGGAGACAGCAGGAAGGCCAGCAGGCCGCAGGCGATACATCGGCCGAGTCGGCCGAGCAGTTACAGACTGCAACCGGCATGTAGTTGGTCGGGCAGGCAGTCCGCTGGGCGCATCGCTCGTGGACTGATGAGACTGTCCCCCTGTCGCGACCGCTGGGCTTAAAGAGGCGCAAGTATGTCCATCTACCTCGATTACAATGCCACGACTCCTCTCGACGAGCGGGTGCTGGAGGTCATGCTGCCCTATCTACGGGAGCAGTTTGGCAATCCATCCAGTGGCTATCGGTTAGGGCGAACAGCGCGGGCCGCGATGGATACGGCGCGGGAACAGGTAGCCACTCTGGTCAATGCGCACCCCTCGCAGGTGGTATTTACCAGCGGGGGCACCGAGGCCAATAATTTGGCCATCAAGGGCCTTGCCGGTCGGGTAGCGCCGGGGCACCTGGCCATCAGCGCCGTTGAGCATGACTCGGTACGCGCAGCAGCCGGGCTGTTGCAACAACAGGGTTGGTCGCTGGAGACGGTCGGGGTTGATGCGCAGGGACGGCTGGACCTGGAATCGATGCGCGCAGCCATCGCGGGGATGCCCCCGGGTGCCGCCAGACTGGTGGCAGTGATGCTCGCCAACAATGAAACCGGCGTGATCCATGATGTCGCGAGCGTTTCTGGGCAGGCCCGCGAGTCCGGTGCCGCGGTGCTGGTGGATGCGGTGCAGGCCATCGGCAAAATACCGGTGGATATAGCCGCGCTCGGTGCGTCGTTGATGAGCCTGTCGGCGCACAAGATTTATGGCCCCAAGGGCGCGGGCGCCCTGATCGTCGATAAGGCGATGGATATGCAGCCGATGCTACATGGTGGCGGGCATGAAAAGGGTCGGCGCGCCGGCACCGAAAATGTCGCGGCCATTGTCGGTTTCGGCAAGGCGGCGGAGCTGGCCCTGGCGGCCCTGGAGACACGGACCTCACAGATGCGGCGCTTGCGTGAGCACCTGGAACAACGCCTGCTGGCAGAGATGCCCGCGCTGTGTGTTTTTGGTCAGCAGGCGCAGCGCTTGCCGAACACCAGCTTTTTTGCCCTGCCGGGCGTGGATGGCGAAACGCTGTTGATGAGTCTCGATCAGGCGGGTCTGGCGGTCTCCAGCGGCTCTGCCTGCAGTACCGGCGAGGTTGAGCCCAGCCATGTGTTGATGGCCATGGGGGTCGATCCGGCACTGGCGCGGGGGGCGATCCGCGTCAGCATGGGCAAGGATACACGGCGCGATGAGGTCGATCAGTTTGTTGATGGCTTTAAACAACAGCTGCAGACCCTGCAGCGTTTCGCCAGCGTTGCATGTGCCTGACGCGAACCAGATCTCTGACGTGAACGATGAACCGCAATTGAATTTCTTACTCTTGATACAGAAAAGGTAATCGGTAATGACAAGTAGTTATAAGCGACCTATCTACATGGACTACGCGGCGACCACTCCCGTGGATCCCCGTGTCGCAGCAAAGATGATGCAGTTTTTGGCGCCGGATGGTGAATACGGTAATCCTGCGTCACGTTCACATGCCTATGGCTGGACGGCCGAGGCGGCGGTGGAAGAGGCGCGTAAGAATGTCGCGGCCCTGGTCAACGCCAATCCCAAGGAGATCATCTGGACCTCGGGGGCGACGGAATCCGACAATCTTGCCATCAAGGGCGCTGCGCATTTCTACAAGCAAAAGGGCAAGCACATCATCACCTGCAAGACCGAGCACAAGGCGGTGCTGGATACCTGTCGCCAGCTCGAGCGCGAGGGTTTTGAGGTCACCTATCTTGATCCCGAACCGACGGGGCTGATTGATCTGGCCAAACTGGAAGCCGCCATGCGTGATGACACCATCCTGGTGTCCATTATGCACGTGAACAATGAGCTGGGCGTGATTCAGGACATCGCCGCCATCGGCGAGATGACCCGCGCCAGAGGCATTGTTTTTCATGTTGATGGTGCGCAAAGTGCCGGCAAGGTGGATATCGATCTGGACACACTGAAGGTCGATTTGATGTCATTTTCCGCGCACAAGATATACGGCCCCAAGGGCATGGGTGCGCTCTATGTGCGACGCAAACCGCGCATCCGCCTGGAGGCGCAAACCCACGGCGGTGGGCATGAGCGAGGTATGCGTTCGGGTACCCTGGCGACCCACCAGATTGTGGGCATGGGCGAAGCCTTTCGCATCGCAAAGGAAGAGATGGCGAAGGATAACGCCCGCATCAGGGTCCTGCGTGACCGCCTGCTGGATGGGGTGAGGGATCTGGAAGAGGTGTATATCAACGGAGATCTTGCCCACAGTGTGCCGAATATTATAAACATCAGTTTCAACTATGTAGAAGGTGAATCGCTGATTATGTCGCTCAAGGATCTGGCGGTCTCTTCCGGTTCGGCCTGTACCTCGGCGAGCCTCGAACCCTCCTACGTATTGCGGGCGTTGGGGCGTAACGATGAGCTGGCGCATAGCTCGATCCGTTTTAGTATCGGGCGTTTTACCACCGAGGCGGATATCGATTACGCCGTGACGCATATCCGTGAGGCGATCGAAAAACTGCGCGCACTCTCACCGCTGTGGGACATGTATAAAGAAGGTATTGACCTGTCCCAGGTGAAATGGGCAGCGCATTAATTAATTGGAAAAGTGCGATTGGACCAATCGTGCATCAACAGTGAATCCAACTGTAAGGAAGGTGTGAAATGGCATATAGCGAAAAAGTTCTGGATCATTACGAGAATCCCCGTAACGTCGGTACCATGGAGAAGGACGATCCGTCCGTGGGTACGGGAATGGTGGGCGCGCCTGCCTGTGGTGACGTAATGCGTTTGCAGATCAAGGTGAACGAGGCGGGCGTGATCGAAGATGCACGGTTCAAGACCTACGGCTGCGGTTCGGCGATTGCCTCCAGCTCGCTGTTGACCGAATGGGTCAAGGGTAAAACCCTGGAAGAGGCCGGACGCATCAAGAATACCGAACTGGCTGAAGAGCTGGCCCTGCCGCCGGTGAAAATCCATTGCTCTGTGCTGGCTGAAGATGCCATCAAGGCGGCGATTGAGGATTTCCGCGGTAAGCATGCGAGTCAGAAAAGCGACTCTGATGCAGCAGCCTGAGTTTGGTTGAACTTTTGGTTAAGTGAAGGACAGACTCCTGGTTAGACAAACGTAGGTAAGACGTATTATGTCGATTACATTAACAGAAGCAGCAGCAGCGCGAATAAAGTCATTTTTGGACAACCGTGGGTCAGGCGTTGGTTTGCGCCTTGGCGTCAAGACCAGCGGTTGTTCCGGCATGGCCTATATTATCGAATTTGCCGACGCCATTGATGAATCAGACAAGGTCTTTACTGACAAGGGCGTCAGTGTTCTGGTGGATCCGAAAAGCCTGATTTACCTTGACGGTACCGAGCTTGATTACACCAAGGAAGGTCTGAACGAAGGGTTTAAATTTAACAACCCGAACGTAAAAGACAGCTGTGGCTGCGGCGAAAGTTTTACCGTTTAGTTTTACTGTTTACTTTTCGGTTACTTTACGGTTTAAAAAAGCAACGTTTTCCCATGCAGGCAGCAGACCTTTCCCGTGACTTCTTTGCGCTGTTCGATTTGCCCGTTTCCTTTGATGTTGATCTGAACACCCTGGCGGAACGCTATCGTAAGGCGCAGCGCGAAGTGCATCCTGACAAGTTTGCCAACGCCTCCGAGGCCGAGCGGCGCTTGTCGATGCAGTTGGCGGCACGGATCAACGAGGCCCACCGGGTGTTGAAAGACCCGCTGGCGCGCGGACGTTATCTGCTGGAGTTGCGTGGCATTGCACTCGACGATATGGATACCGCCTTTGATGGCGCCTTCCTGATGCAGCAGATGGAGCTGCGTGAGCGTTTGGCCGAGGTCAATGCCAGCGCCGATCCACACCAGCAATTGCAGGTGATTGCCCGGGAGATCAGTGCCCACAGTCAGGCGTTGATTGCTGAAATGGCCGCACTGTTGCAAACAGAGGACAGGGACGATTGGCAACAGGCAAGAGAGGCGACACGCAAGTTACAGTTTTTCCGGCGACTCAGGGAAGAGGCCGATGCGCTGGATGATGAGCTGAATGAATTTTGATGATTTGACGGTTAATGATTTGAAGGTTGCCGCTTGTTTTTGGCGGCTTCATCGCAACTATTAAGAATGTACCTGTTTCAACGCACACAAAAAAAGACACTAGGAGCCTGTCGGACTATGGGAATCGTAGCGAGCATGTTGGGAAATCGAGTCCATTTTTTCGATCATTTGAGGAGAATAGTGGGCCTATTTAACGAAAATGATCGGAAAAATGGGCCGATTTCCCATCAGCGCAGTAGATTCTTCCATAGTCCGACAGGCTCCTAGATTCCCGAAATGGCATTGTTACAAATAAGTGAACCCGGAAAAACCGCCGCGCCGCATCAGCGCAAGCTGGCTGTGGGCATCGATCTGGGCACCACCAATTCCCTGGTGGCGACCGTGCGCAGCGGCAAGGTAGAGACGCTGCCGGATTCGGAGGGCATGCACCTGTTGCCCTCGGTGGTGCGATATCAGAAGGGTGGTTCGCCGCAGGTGGGGTTGCTTGCCAAGCAGGCCGCGGTGATGGATCCGCGCAATACCATCAGTTCGGTGAAGCGCTATGTCGGGCGCGGCATGGCCGATATCTGCAAGGGCTGTTCGTATAGCGAATATGAATTTGTCGACGGTGATACTTCAATGCCACGGATCCGTACGGTGGCCGGTGATGTGAGCCCGGTGGAGGTGTCTGCCGAGATTCTCAAAACCCTCAAGCTACGCGCCGAGCAGACTCTGGGTGATACCCTGACCGGGGTGGTGATCACCGTGCCGGCCTATTTTGATGATGCCCAACGCCAATCCACCAAGGATGCCGCCCAGTTGGCGGGGCTGCATGTATTGCGTCTGTTGAACGAGCCGACGGCGGCCGCCGTGGCCTATGGTCTGGACAACGGCTCCGAGGGTGTGCATGTGGTGTACGACCTGGGTGGCGGCACCTTCGATATTTCGATTTTGCGCCTGAATCGCGGCGTGTTCGAGGTGATGTCCACCGCCGGCAATACAGCGCTGGGGGGTGACGATTTCGATCGCGCCATTGCGCAGTGGATCATGCAGCAGGCCGGACTGTCCCCGTCGGCCCTGTCGGCCGGGCAGATGCGCGCCATTCTGACCGAGGCCTGCCGGGCCAAGGAGGCCCTGTCGGATGCGCCGCGGGTGACGGTGTCGCTGTCGGGTTCCGGGCTGCAGGCATGGCAGGGCGACTTGACCCGGGAGCAGTTGTATACACTGATTGATCCCCTGATCCGCCAGACCCTGTCGGCCTGCCGGCGCGCCCTGCGTGATGCCGGCATTGAGACCCAGGACATCGAGGATGTGGTGATGGTCGGCGGTTCCACGCGCTCGCCACGGGTGCGCGAACTGGTCGGTGAGTTTTTCCAGCGCGAGCCCATGGTGGATATCGACCCGGACAAGGTGGTCGCTGCCGGGGCCGCGATTCAGGCGGATATCCTGGTCGGCAACAAGCCCGACGATGAGATGCTGCTGCTGGACGTGATCCCGCTTTCCCTGGGGCTGGAAACCATGGGCGGGCTGGTGGAAAAGGTCATTGCCCGCAATACCACCATTCCCGCGGCCAAGGCCCAGGACTTTACCACCTACAAGGATGGCCAGACGGCGCTGGCGGTGCACGTGGTGCAGGGCGAGCGCGAGATGGTGAGCGACTGTCGCTCCCTGGCGCGGTTTGATCTGCGCGGCATCCCGCCCATGGCCGCCGGGGCGGCGCGCATCCGGGTGACCTTTCAGGTGGATGCCGATGGCCTGCTGTCGGTGACCGCACACGAGATGGTGTCGGGCGTGGAGAGCACGGTACAGGTGAAGCCGTCGTTTGGCCTGACGGACACCGAGATCGAAACCATGCTGCGTGACTCCATGGAACACGCCGAAGAGGATGTGCTGGTGCGCAGCCTGCGCGAGCAGCAGGTCGAGGCCGATCGCATTCTGGCGTCGGTGGAATCGGCGATGGCCGTTGATGGCGATCTGCTGGAGTCTGCGGAACGCCAGCAGATCGAGGCCGCCGTGGCTGCGTTACATCAGCGACGCGACGGCAATGATCCGCAGCAGATCAAACAGGCCATTCAGGCGCTGAATCAGGCGAGCACCGGTTTTGCCGCCCGGCGCATGGATGCCGGCATTCAGTCCGCCATGACGGGCCACAAGGTCGATGAGTTCTAGGAGCCTGTCGGATTATGGGAATCGTAGCGAGCATGGTGGGAAATCGAGTCCATTTTTTCGATCATTTGAGGAGAATAGTGGGCCTATTTAACGACCAATCCGCCGGGAGCGGATTGGGACCGCGCAAGCGACCCCGAAGGGGTGAAATACAGGACGTATTTCATCAAAATGATCGGAAAAATGGGCCGATTTCCCATCAGCGCAGTAGATTCTTCCATAGTCCGACAGGCTCCTAGGCGCGACCTTGTGGGCCGTTGAAAAGGCGGCCCCTTTCTCATCATCCGTTACAGCACACTATTGACGAGCACATCATGCCCCAAATTATCTTTTTACCCCATGAAGAAATCTGTCCTGAGGGCGCCGTGATCGAGGCCGATACCGGTATGACGATCTGCGACGCCGCCCTGGCCAATGGCATTGCCATCGAGCACGCCTGCGAGAAATCCTGCGCCTGCACCACCTGCCACGTGATCATCCGTGAAGGCTTTGAGTCGTTGGAGGCCTCCAGCGAAGAGGAGGATGACCTGCTGGACAAGGCCTGGGGACTGGAGCCGGACTCGCGGCTGAGCTGTCAGGCACAGGTCGGGAGTGCGGATCTGGTGGTGGAAATCCCCAAATACACCATCAATATGGTGTCTGAAAACCACTAGGGAGGACGGTGCATGGGCCTGAAATGGACGGAATCGCTGGAGATCGCCATTGCGCTGGATGAGGCGCACCCGGACGTGGATCCACAACGGGTCAACTTTGTCGATCTGCGCAACTGGATCATGGCCCTGGAGGACTTTGACGACGACCCGGCGCGCTGTGGCGAACGCATCCTCGAGGCGGCACAGCTGGCCTGGATCGAAGAGCGGCAATAGCCCCCAGCTGTCCAGTCCCTTGTGGACTCCCATCACTTGGCCAGACCGCCCCACCCATGGCCTGCTCTGGTGGACGGCCTGATACATGGCGCCGGCGATGCGGCGTCGATCCCGATTGTAAGCCGTTAATAACCCGACAGATTTTTGTCCGATAGGCCCGCCATTCCCTCGGGGTTTTTGAACGCTTGTTCGTCCTCCCTTTTTTCGCGCCACAGCACTCCTTCCGGCAAAATGCGGGCTAGGGGCTGGCCCCGATTCTCTTGTATAATAAGCGGTTTACGTAATCTCGAAGTCGTCACCGGTGGCCTGGCCCCGGCGGCGGCTCCGTCCCCTTTAGAACAGACTGGAGTATTGATACGCATGGCTATTGAAAGAACATTCTCTATCGTGAAACCTGACGCGGTTGCCAAAAACCACATCGGTGAAATCTATGCGCGATTTGAGAAGGCGGGTTTGAAGATCGTCGCCGCCAAAATGTTGCATCTCACCCGCGAACAGGCCGAAGGCTTTTATGCCGTGCACAAAGAGCGCCCCTTCTTCAAGGATCTGGTGGATTTCATGATCTCCGGTCCGGTGATGGTACAGGTGCTGGAGGGCGAAGGCGCCATCCTCAAGAATCGTGAAGTGATGGGTGCGACCAACCCGAAAGAGGCCGCGGCCGGCACGATTCGCGCCGACTTCGCCGATTCCATCGATGAAAATGCCGTGCACGGATCCGATGCCGCGGAGACCGCCGCACAGGAAATCGCCTATTTTTTCACTGCTGACGAGCTCTGTGCTCGTACACGTTGAGCAACAGGCGCGAGCGAGTAACGGCTTATTGTGATGTCGACCAAGGTCAACCTGCTGAATTTTTCCCGGCCTGACATGGAGGCCTTTTTCCTCGAGCTGGGGGAGAAGGCTTTTCGTGCCAAGCAGGTGATTCAGTGGCTGCACCAATACGGTGTTGATAACTTCGATGCGATGACCAACCTGAGTAAAGCTCTGCGTACCCGGCTCGAAGAGGTCGCGGAGATCCGCACGCCGGAGGTGTTGATCGATCAGGCCTCTGCCGATGGCACGCACAAATGGTTGTTAAAACTGGATAACGGCAACTCCGTTGAGACCGTGTTTATCCCCGAAAAAAATCGCGGCACCCTGTGCATTTCATCGCAGGTGGGGTGTGCGCTGGAATGTTCATTTTGTTCAACCGGGCAGCAGGGGTTTAACCGCAACCTCAGCGTGGCGGAAATTATTGGCCAGGTGTGGGTCGCCAATAAGGCCCTGGGCTGGGACCCGGTTGCCAATGGCAAGGCTGAGCGTATTATTTCCAACGTGGTGTTTATGGGCATGGGGGAGCCGTTATTGAATTTTGACAGCACCGTCAAAACCATTGATCTGTTGATGGATGATTTCGCCTATGGCCTGTCGAAACGTCGGGTGACCGTGAGCACCTCTGGTGTGGTGCCGGCACTGGCACGCCTGAAAGAGGTCAGCGATGTGGCCCTGGCCTTGTCCTTGCACGCACCCACCGATGCACTGCGCGATGTGCTGGTGCCACTGAATAAGAAATACCCGATACGCGAAGTGCTGGATGCCTGCAAACAGTACATCAGTGGCGATACCCGACGTAAGGTGACGATTGAATATGTCATGCTGGATGGCGTCAATGACAGCATTGCTGATGCCAGGGAACTGGTGAAGGTGCTGAAGGATGTGCCCTCCAAGGTTAATCTGATTCCGTTTAATCCCTTCCCCAACACGCAATACCGGCGCTCAAGCGATGAGGCGATTGTCAGATTCCGGGATGTGTTGATCAAGGGCGGTTTGATCACCCTGACGCGGCGCACCCGTGGCAATGATATTGACGCGGCCTGTGGGCAGCTGGTCGGTCAGGTGGAAGACAAAACGAAACGTAATCAACACAAGGTGGCGCTAGGCTGATATGCAGATGAATGTCTTACGAATGCTATTGTTAGTTATGTTGGGCGCGACATTGTTCGCCTGCGCGACGGTAAAAGAGCAGCAGCGCGAAGACAGTAAAAATCTCGAAATTGCCGATACCAATGTGCGTCTTGGCCTGGGCTATCTGCAGCAGGGGCGCGCGGAAGCGGCACTGGAAAAACTACAGAAGGCCCTGGCGGCATTGCCTGATCATGCCGAGGCGCACAGCGTCATTGCCCTGATATATACCGAGCTGGAAGATACGGAAAAGGCCGAGATGCATTATCGACGGGCGCTGGAAATTTCTCCCAAGGACGGATCGATGCACAACAACTACGCCGTTTTTCTGTGTCAGACGGGAAGACCCGCCGAGGCGGAGCCCTATTTTCTGAAGGCGATCCAGAGCCGCAATTATCGTACGCCGGCACAGGCGCTGGAAAACCTTGGCCTGTGCGCCCTGCAAATCCCTGATCCGGACAAGGCGGAAACCTATTTGCGCAAGGCCTTGCAGATCGATCCTCGCCTGCCCTCGGCCCTGTTGAAAATGGCACGCCTCAGCGTGGAAAAGGACAATCCCCTGTCAGGCCGGGCCTATCTGGCCCGTTACCAGGCGGTCTCGCCCCTGAACGCGGAAGGCCTATGGCTGGGGATTCAGGTGGAAAAGGCCCTGGGTGATGAGGCGCGGGTGCGTGACTACGAGAATCGGTTGCGCCGCCACTTTCCGGATTCGCAGGAACTGCGTCTATTGTTAGAGGCGCAGCAGGCCGAGCAACAGCCAGGCCAGACCCGGCAAGGGACAGAGGCCGGAAAATGAATCAGGATCGGGGGGAGCCGTCTCTGCTGGACGCCGCCGAGCCTGAAAACGCCGCTGCGCTGGCGCCCGGCGAGCAATTGAAGGCGGCGCGTCTGGCGCAGGGCCTGTCCGTGGCGGATGTGTCACGCCGCCTGAAGCTGCCGCCATCCACCATTGAGTCGCTGGAGCGGAGTGAGGTTGCCGGCATCGCCATTCCGGTGTTTGTGACCGGTTATCTGCGGGCCTATGCGCGGTTGCTGGAGCTGTCGGCCGACGACGTGCTGGAGCAGTTTTCGGCCTTGAGCGCGATGTCGTCGCCGGCGGATGCGGCTGAAGGGGGGGCGTTTGCAGGCCCCGAATCAAACCCGGAGGGCATGATCGCGACGGCCCTGCCGTCATCAACCGGCACCATTTTTCGGCCGGGCAGGGTAGAGCTGATGTCGGTGTTGCTGGGCGTGTTGTTGATCGTCTTGCTGGTAGTTGCCGCGCTGTATGTTGCACAGACGGCGGACGAGCGGGCGAACGAGGTAGTTGATGAGGTAGCGAACGAGGCAGTGGATGAAACGGTCAACGAGACCGTTGACAATGCGCTCGAGCAGCGGTCGGGCGATAGCCAGACGGAATCGGAGACAGGCAAGGAATCGGCGACAGAATTTGCGCCACCCCCTGGAGGGGTTGAGCCCCTCTCCGCCGCCGATCGGGAATCCAGGCCGGTCACCGTGCCCTTATCCCAGGCGTCGACGATGGACATGGCGACGCCCGGTGGTGTCGCCGGCGCCGAGGCTGATCCTGCTACCGAGGCGGGGCCTGCCGGCCAGGGTGCGGAAATGGATGCCGTGGCGGAAGTCTTTCAGCAGGCAGAACTGGCGATCGTTTTTAGGGACGACTCCTGGGTGGAGGTCACCGATGCAAGGGGAGCGCGACTGATCTATCGCCTTGCCAAGGCCGGCATGTCGCATACGGTAACGGGTGCTGCGCCGTTTGAGGTACAGCTGGGATATGTGCCCGGCGTTGAAATTTTTTATAACGGTGTGCCGTATGATTTGTCGCGCTATGCCGGGCGCCGCTCGGCGCGGTTTCGTGTCGGTGGCGCGGATGAAGGCAACACTAATGGTTAGGCAATGGTTAGGCGACTGTGATTTAGAAAACCTATTTTAAAAGACTATCTTAAAACCGTGATGAAAAGCCGTGATTGAAAAACCAGAATACCAGCAGATAAAGCGCCGTAAATCCCGCCAGATCATGGTCGGCAAGGTGCCCGTGGGTGGTGATGCACCGGTGACGGTGCAGAGCATGACCAATACCGAAACCACCGACGTGGCGGCAACCGTGGCGCAGATCCGTGCGCTGGAGTCAGCGGGCGTGGATATTGTGCGCGTCTCGGTGCCGAGCATGGAGGCCGCCGAGGCCTTCGGTGAAATCAAGCGTCAGGTGAATGTGCCGCTGATCAGCGATATCCATTTTGATTACAGGATCGCCTTGCGGGTGGCCGAGCTGGGCGTGGATTGCCTGCGCATCAATCCCGGCAATATCGGTCGCGAGGATCGCGTGCAGGCCGTGGTATCGGCGGCCCGTGACAATGGCATTCCTATCCGTATCGGGGTGAATGCCGGCTCACTGGAAAAAGACCTGCAGAAAAAATACCGTGAGCCCACGCCCGAGGCCCTGGTGGAATCGGCGATGCGCCATATCGACATGCTGGATCGTCTGGATTTCCAGAATTACAAGGTGAGCCTGAAGGCCTCGGATGTGTTCATGACCGTCGCCGCCTATCGCCTGCTGGCGGGCCAGATTGAACAGCCCCTGCACCTCGGCATCACCGAGGCCGGTGGACTGCGCGCGGGCTCGGTGAAATCGGCGATTGGCCTGGGCATGCTGCTGGCGGACGGTATCGGCGACACGATCCGTGTGTCCCTGGCGGCGGATCCGGTGCAGGAAGTGAAGGTGGGTTTTGATATTCTCAAAAGCCTGCATGTGCGCAGCAAAGGCATCAACCTGATCGCCTGTCCTTCCTGTTCGCGGCAGCAGTTTGATGTGGTATCGACCGTCAATGCGCTGGAAGAGCGCCTGGAGGATATTCTGGAGCCGATGACCGTGGCGGTGATCGGCTGCGTGGTGAACGGGCCGGGTGAGGCGCGTGAGGCCGATATCGGTCTCGCCGGTGGTGAACCGAATCTGTTGTATGTCGGCGGCAAACCCGATCACAAGGTATCCAACGAAGACATGCTGGATGAGCTGGAAAAGATGGTGCGGGCGGAAGTGGCCCGTCGCCTGAAAAATGCCGATAGCCTCAGCGCGATCGCTATCCAGCAGGTCGATGCGTAGCAATACGCTGGCACTGCGGACAAGTCGGCGAATAGAACAATAAAAACTGGAAACAAGATTGTGGCACAAGCACTAATACAGGCAATCCGGGGGATGAATGACATCACCCCGGACGACACCCCTTACTGGCAACAGCTTGAATCGACGATACGCACGGTTCTCGCCAGTTATGGTTATCAGGAAATCCGTTTTCCCATCGTGGAAAAGACCGAGCTGTTCAAACGCTCCATTGGTGAAGTCACCGATATTGTTGAAAAGGAGATGTACACCTTCGAGGATCGCAACGGCGACAGTCTGACTATGCGCCCGGAAGGCACGGCGCCATGCGTGCGCGCCAGCATCCAGAATGGCCTGTTACATAACCAGCTTCAGCGCCTGTGGTACATGGGACCGATGTTCCGCCATGAGCGCCCGCAGAAAGGCCGTTATCGCCAGTTTCATCAGGTGGGAGTGGAAACCTTTGGCATGGCTGGCCCGGATGTGGACGCGGAATTGATCTTTATGACGGCCCGCTTCTGGCAACAGCTCGGGCTCGATGGGCTGGAGCTGCAGATCAACTCGCTGGGGACCAAACAGTCGCGTGCCGCGTATCGTCAGCAGCTGGTGGCCTATCTCAATCAACACCTTGATGTGCTGGATGAGGACAGCCTGCGTCGCCTCGACAGCAACCCGTTGCGTATTCTGGATTCAAAAAATCCGGCCCTGACCGGGCTGATCGAGTCGGCGCCCAAGCTCATGCAGCATCTGGACGATGAGTCGCGTGAACATTTCGCGCGCCTGTGCGGTCTACTGGACGGCGCGGGGATCGCCTATCGCATCAATCCCTGTCTGGTGCGCGGTCTGGATTACTACTCGCGCACGGTGTTTGAATGGGTGACGGACCAGCTGGGCGCGCAGGGCACGGTCTGTGCCGGCGGCCGGTTCGATGGCCTGGTGGAACAGCTGGGCGGCAAGCCCGTTCCGGCGGCCGGTTTCGCCATGGGGCTCGAGCGCCTGCTTGAGCTGGTGCGTGACAATTTAAGCCCCGCCAACCTGCCGCAGGTGTATCTGGTGTTGTGCGGGGAAAAGGCGCAGGCCAGGGGATTGATCCTGGCCGAACAGCTGCGCGATGCGCTGCCCGAGTTGCGACTGATGACCCACTGTGGCGGCGGCAGCATCAAGAGCCAGTTCAAAAAGGCGGACAAGAGCGGCGCGCAGATTGCCCTGGTGATGGGGGATGATGAGGTCGAGCAGGGCACGGTGGGCGTGAAAACGCTGCGCGGTGACCGTGGTCAGGAGCAGGAGATGCTCCAGCAGAGCGCTGTGCCGGCATGGCTGAAAGATATCATCGCCTGAGGTTTGTCTGCCCGGGCAAAGAGAACACCGCCAGTAAAAACAGCAATAACGGTAAATAGTTAAAAATATCAGTGTAGTGTCTTATATAAAATGTGTATTTAGAAAGCCACTCAAGGCGCAAGTGCAAGGCGCAGACCGCAGGGAATGTCGGCTACCTTTCCAAGGTCTGCAACGCAGCAATTGCGCCTTGAGTGGCTTCCTGTAGGGCGAGACAGGATCTTTGGGGTACACCTAAACTCTGTCTCGTCTAAATATGCGTTTTATATGAGACACTACACTAGGCACACAGCAACATTAACGGAGAGCAGCCGTGGACGTATATACAACGGAAGAACAACAGGTCGAGGCCATTAAAAAATGGTGGCACGACAATAAATGGTCAGTCATCGGTGGGGTGGTGATCGGGATTAGCGCCTTATGGGGCGGCCGGGCCTGGCTGGATAACCAGCAGGCCTATGCCGAGGCCGCATCGGCGAACTATCAGATGATGCTGGAGCAGATGTCGCGCGGCAGCATCGAGGATGCCTCCACGCAGGGCGCGCTATTGCTGGGACAGTTTGCGGATACGCCCTATTCATCGTTGGCGGCCCTGGCCATGGCCACCATCAAGCTGAACGCGGGTGATGCCGCCGCGGCCAGTTCACATCTGCGTTGGGCGCTGGACAACAGCGAGGAGCCGGCGGTGAAGCAGGAGGCACGCCTGCGGCTGGCAAAATTGTTACTGGCCGAGGCAAAGTTTGACGAGGCCCTGGCTCTGCTGGCAGGCGCAGACACCGGCGTGTACACGGCCGCCTATGAAGAACTGCGCGGCGACATCCACCTTGCCGCCGGTCAGCCTGAGGCGGCGCGCACGGCGTATACGCGGGCGCTGGTCGCACTGACCCCCGCCGAACGTGGCCGTGAACTGCTGCAGATGAAGCTGGATGATCTGGGTGCCGCCGCTGATCCCGCGCAGGCAGCTGCCGGAGATGTCTCCTGACCATGAATGTCGTGCTCAAACGCATCGTGGTGTTATCGGCGTTGCTCGCAGGCGGCCTGCTCACGGCCTGCGGTTCCTCGCAGAAAGACTATTCCAATGCCACGCCACTGGCGAGTATCGACACGCGACTGGCAGTGACCCCGCTGTGGGCGGTGCAGACCGGTGATGTCCCCCCCTCGGCGCACGCACAATTGCCCGTCAAGGTTGATGGCGAGCGGGTGTACCTCGCCGACAGAGACGGCGGTGTTTCCGCATTGGACGGGCATAAGGGAAAACGGCTTTGGCGTGTGAATCTGGGTGAGGCGCTTGCCGGCGGTCCGGGTATTGGCGCCCGACATCTGTTTGTCGCGACCCGCAAGGCGGAGCTGGTGGCGCTGGACAAGGAGACCGGTGCGGAACAATGGCGTCAGCGTATCAGCAGCGAAATGCTTGCCGCCCCCGTGGTTGCCAATGAGCAGGTGGTGGTGCAGACCATTGATGGCAAGATCAGCGTGCATGATGTCGCGACCGGCAACAGGCTCTGGGTCTACGCACGCTCGATTCCAAACCTGACCCTGCGTGGCACCAGTGCGCCGCTGGTGGTTGACGACAAGATCCTCGCCGGTTTTTCGGATGGGCGTCTGGTTGCCCTCCGCCTGACCGATGGCGAACTATTGTGGGAGGCCACCATCGCGACCCCCCATGGTCGCACCGACCTGGAGCGCCTGGTGGATATCGATGGCCTGTTTCAGGTCGAAGATGGCATCGTCTATGTCAGCAGTTTTCAGGGGCGCGTGGCGGCCATCTCCGTGGTAAACGGCAACGTGGTGTGGGCGCGTGACATGTCATCCTATACAGGGCTTGCGGTTGGCGTGGGTCAGGTGTTTGTGACCGATGCGCAGAGCAAGGTGTGGGCGCTCGACGGCCGTACCGGTGCGACCCTGTGGCGGCAGGACAATCTGCAGGGACGCGAGCTCAGCGCCCCCGCAGTGGTCGGCGATAGCGTCGTAGTGGCGGATTTTGACGGGTTTATGCACTGGTTATCGCGCGATGACGGACAATTTATCGCGCGCAATAATCTCGCGGTCAGCTGGGGAAAATTGAATCATGTGTGGGAAGACGAAGAACAGGATGAGCGCCGTCGCAGCGTCACCGTTCCCCCACTGGCGGTGGCGGATACCCTGTATGTGCGGGATGACACCGGCGCATTGACCGTTTTCAGGCTGGCTTCTAGACGCCCGTTTGCCGTATCCCGCTAGAATTATTCATGCTCAACACAATAGCGACCTGATATGAAACCCGTAATCGCCCTCGTTGGTCGTCCGAATGTCGGAAAATCGACCCTGTTTAATTGTCTTACCCGGTCTCGGGATGCGCTGGTTGCCGACCAGCCGGGGCTGACGCGCGATCGTAAATATGGCGAAGGCCGTGTGGGTGATTATCCCTATCTGGTGGTCGATACCGGCGGACTCAGTGGCGAGAAGGAAGGCATTGACGGACTGATGGCCGATCAGGCCTGGTTGGCGGTGGAAGAGGCGGATGTGGTGTTGTTTATGGTCGATGCCCGTGATGGTCTGGTGGCCGGCGACCATGAAATTGCCAAACGTCTGCGCAGTGTGGGCAAAAAAGTCCACCTGGTGGTCAACAAGATCGATGGTGCAGAACTGCAAGTAGTGATTGCGGATTTTCATAACCTTGGTCTGGGTGTGCCGCTGGGGATCACCGCCAGCCAGCGGGGCGGCGTGAATGATCTGATGTCCGAGGTTCTGCCGAAGCGCGATGAATCGGAGATTGAAGAAGAGGAAGAAGATCATGGCATCAAGATCGCCATCGTCGGTAAACCCAATGTGGGCAAATCCACCCTGATCAATCGCATCCTCGGGGAACAGCGGGTGCTGGCCTATGATATGCCCGGTACGACACGTGACAGTATCTACGTACCGTTCGAGCGCCGCGGCCAGCGTTACACCTTCATTGATACTGCGGGTGTGCGCCGGCGCAAGAATGTCCATGACATGCTGGAAAAATTTAGCGTCATCAAGGCCATGCAGGCGATCGAGCGTGCAAATGTGGTGGTGCTGGTGATCGATGCGCACGAAGGCATCAGTGACCAGGACGCCCACCTGCTGGGTTTTGTGCTGGATGAAGGCCGTGCGCTGGTGATCGCTGTCAATAAATGGGATGGGCTGGAAGCGTCCGAGCGGGAGCGGGTGAAATACGAGCTGGATCGAAAACTGCAATTTGTTGATTTTGCAAAATTACACTTTATCTCGGCCTTGCACGGCACCGGCGTGGGCGATCTGTTCAAGCCGATCCAGAAGGCCTACCTGTCGGCGACGCGTCACTTCCCGACACCGGAGCTGACGCGCATTCTGGAAAAGGCGGTGGAGGCCCATCAGCCGCCGACGGTGCATGGTCGGCGCATCAAGCTACGCTACGCCCATCAGGGTGGACGTAATCCGCCGACCATTATCATTCATGGCAATCAGACCAAAGATGTGCCGGATGCCTATCGGCGCTATTTGCAGAATACCTTCCGCAATGCGCTCAAGCTGGAAGGTACGCCCATCCGCATCGAGTTCAAGACCGGTAGTAATCCGTTTGAGGGCAGAAAGAATATTCTGACGAAACGGCAGATCGATAAGCGCCAGCGTTTAAAGACCTTTGTAAAGCGCAAGGGCTAGGTCGACAGGTTTCTGTTGGCCGGTGTTTTCTTAAGGGCACCTCTAAAAATCCGCTGAAGCCGCGATGGCTGCGTTGGAAATGTCCGAAAAATGCTCATGTACTACGTGTACGTGTACACTGCGCTTTTTCGACCATTTCCGCCTTTCCCTCGCACCTTGATCGAATTTTTAGAGGCACCCTTAACGTGAGATGAACGTGAGATGAGCGCAAGATGAACGTGCGATTAACGCGTGGACAATATGCCGGGGCTGACCGATGGCGGTGTGAAGGGCAGATGGTCCGGCAGTTCGTGATATTCCCCGGAGCGTAATGCCATCCACACCAGTCCGGCCAGGGAATTAACCCCCAGTTTTCGCATGATATGCGCGCGATGGGTCTCGATGGTTTTGGTGCTGAGGCTCAGCTGGTGTGCAATCACCTTGTTGGCCTTTCCCTGTAGCAACAGACGCAACACCTCCTGTTCGCGGCGTGAAAGCTGCCCGAGATACTGCAATATCAGCGTGCGCCAGAGTGTTTCAGCGCGCATTTCCCTGTCGATCTCTAATGCCTTCTGAATGCTGTCCAGCAGCATTTGGTCATCAAACGGCTTTTCGAGGAAGTCGATGGCGCCGGCCTTGATTGTGCGCACCGCCATGGGGACATTGCTGTGGCCGGAAATAAAAATGATCGGAATGTTGATGCCTTCGCGTTGCAGGTATTCCTGTAACTCCAGACCGCTGAACTGCGGCAAGCGCACATCCAGTATCAGGCAGCCGTGTTGCGCGGGGTCATAGACATCCAGAAAACCTTGCACATGACTGAATGCGCGGGTGGGTATATCCATGGATTCGATGAGCAGCTGCAGGGCGTGGCGAACCGCGTCATCGTCGTCAATGATAAACACCAGGGGCTCGCTATCGGTGTTGCCGGCGGCAAGCACGGTGGGCGGGTTTGATGTCAGGGCTGGGGTAGAGAGTGTCGGTTGCATGGTGACAATAGTTCCTTCTATCGGTTGAATGGATGCAGAGTCATTCTGCGCGGTCAATGACCTTTTCAAGATGCCCCTTCCCGTGTGCTGAGTCAATATTCTGTACCCTATAGCTGGATGGTGCCATTGCCGCTAAAACTCCCGGTTGTACGGCTGTGGTTATTGTTGCGGGCTAGCCGATTTCCGGTTCCAGAGAATGGCGCCAGAACTGGTCTTCACGATCAAACAGCCGGCGTGTTGCCTGAGGTCCCCAGGTGCCGGCGGGATAGGTGTGGATAAAATCACGTTCCGTCGCCCAGACGCGCAGGACGGGGTCAACCACATTCCAGGCGCCTTCCACTTCATCGAAGCGCAGGAACTGGCTCTGGTCTCCCTTGATGATATCCAGCAACAGATCCTCATAGGCGTCGGACGAGATTTCTCCTTCGTTGCGCAGGCTGGCATCCAGGCTGATGGTACGGGTCTTCATGGTCGGGCCGGGTTCTTTCACCTGCATCTCGATGCGCAGGCATTCTTTTGGCTGGATACCAATGATCACCCAGTCCGGCTGCATGGTATCGATGGGGGTTTTGCTGAACAGGCGTTGTGGCGGCTGTTTGAAGCGAATGCTGATGGCAGACTTTGTTTCAGTCATGCGCTTCCCGGTGCGCAGGAAGAAGGGCACGTCGCGCCAGCGCCAGTTATCAATGTAGAGCTTGAGTGCGGCGTAGGTTTCCGTGGTGGAGTGTTGGCGCACCTGTTCTTCATCAAGATAGGCGGGTACCGTTTTGCCATTGACCATGCCGCTCGCATATTGGGCACGAAATGACTGGGCATGCACCGCACTGCTCGGAATCGGGCGAATGGATTTAAGCACCTTAACCTTTTCGTCACGCAGGGATTCGGCATCCATCGCCGCTGGAGGTTCCATTGCCACCAGGGTCAGCAGCTGCATGAGATGACTCTGGATCATGTCGCGCAGGGCGCCGGATTGATCGTAATAACTACCGCGGCCCCCGATCCCCAGGGTTTCCGAATGGGTGATCTGCACATGGTCGATATAGTTGCGATTCCACAAGGGCTCCATCATTACATTGGCAAAACGGAACACCAGGATGTTTTGCACCGTGCTTTTGCCAAGGTAGTGGTCAATGCGATAGATCTGTTCTTCGCGCAGATTACGGTGCAGTCGCGCCTCCAGCATGTGGGCGCTGTCCTGATCATAACCAAAGGGTTTTTCGATAATCACGCGCCGCCAGCCATGGGCCTCGGACAGTAATTCCGCCCCTGCCAGTTTGTCGATAACGATACCGAACTGGGCGGGTTGCAGGGCCATGTAGATGGCGCAGTTTTTAGAGAATTTGTTCTCGCTGTCAATGCAGTGACGAATATCCGCATACAGGGACTCTTCATTAAGATCGCCGGCGAAATACTGCATGCGCTCGCTGAAGCGCTGGAATACGTCGTTGTCGATACCGCCGCGGGCCTTGGTTTCGAGCATGTCACGCAGTTCGTTAATCCAGCCCTGTTTATCCAGCTTGCGACGGCCGATGGCCATGATCATGACGCCAGCCGGGAGGCGTTTTTCCGCTTCCAGGTGATACAGCGCCGGCATGAGTTTGAGGCGGGAAAGATTGCCGGTGGCGCCGAAGATAATATAGGTACAGGGTTCTAACATTGCGAATGCTCGGTGGTGATCATGGATAAATAGGTATGGGTTAGTGGTGAAGCAGGCTCAGGCCTTGCCCGACCAGTCGCTGTGGAAAAATTCACCGCGCGGCCGGTCGGTGCGCTCGTAGGTGTGCGCCCCGAAATAATCGCGCTGGGCCTGTAACAGGTTGGCCGGCACGGTGGCGGAACGGTAGCCATCGTAAAAGGCCAGGGCCGAGGAAAAGGCCGGGCTGGGAATGCCCGCGCCGACGGCAAACTGGATTGCGCGTCGCCAGCCGCCCTGGGCATCGTGAATCGCGGTGCTGAAAAAATCGTCCAGCAGCAGGTTGCTGAGCGTGGGATTATTGTCAAAGGCCTGTTTGATGTTGTTCAGGAAGCGGCTGCGAATGATGCAGCCACCGCGCCACACCAGGGCGATGTTGCCATAGTTGAGATTCCAGCC
Organism: Gammaproteobacteria bacterium; assembly: GCA_032250735.1. Lineage (NCBI taxonomy): Bacteria > Pseudomonadati > Pseudomonadota > Gammaproteobacteria > Gammaproteobacteria bacterium. Next base: position 40,259 of record JAVVEP010000017.1, on the reverse strand, counting down.
CTTTTCATCCGAGCTGCTGGCCATGAGCATAAAACCCTGCGCATAGGAGATGATCTTGGAGGCGTACAGGGCATCGTGGATGGCGTGGATCATCTGCGCGGTATCGACGCTGGGCCGGGTAGCAGGTCCCTGCAGTCGGGTTGATGCCTGCACCCGTTGTTCCTTAAGGGCGGACAGAAAGCGCGCAAAGACCGCCTCGCCAATGAGGGTAAGCGGGATGCCGCTTTCCAGGGCATTGATGCCGGTCCACTTGCCCGTGCCCTTCTGTCCGGCGGTATCCAGCACCTTGTCCACCAGGGGTTCACCGTCGGTGTCGCGCACGCCGAGGATGTCACGGGTGATCTCGATCAGGTAGGAGTCGAGCACACCGGCATTCCACTGCCCAAAAATGCCCTGCAAGTCCTCGAACGGGATACCCAGCCCCTCGCGTAACAGCTGATAGGCCTCGCAGATCAGCTGCATGTCGCCGTATTCGATGCCGTTGTGCACCATCTTCACGTAGTGTCCGGCGCCGCCTTCACCCATCCATTCGCAGCAGGGCTCGCCATCTACCTTGGCGGCGATGGCCTGAAAAATGTCTTTCACCGCCGGCCAGGCGGCCGGGTCGCCGCCGGGCATCAGCGAGGGACCGTGCCGCGCGCCTTCTTCGCCGCCGGACACACCCACGCCCAGAAAATGCAGCCCCTCGGTGGCGAGCGAGTCGACACGCCGCTGGGTGTCGGTATACAGGGAGTTGCCGCCGTCGATGATGATGTCGCCCTGGTCGAGATGGGGTTTGAGCAACTCAATGAAGTCATCCACCGCGCTGCCCGCCTTCACCATCAGCATGATGCGGCGGGGCGCCTTCAGTGACTGGCAGAAGGCCTCCAGGCTGTGACTGCCGATGATGGATTTTCCACAGGCGGCGCCGGCAAGAAAGTCATCCACCTTTGAGGTGGTGCGATTAAACACGGCGACCGTGAAACCGTGGTCGGCCATATTCAGCACCAGGTTTTGTCCCATTACCGCCAGGCCGATAAGGCCGATATCTGCTGTTGCCATGTCAATCTCTTTGCTTGATACGAGGTGTGTGTATCTTAACCTGAAGCCTTTAAAAATTCGCCCGCCTTCGCCGCCCAATATCCTGCGCGATCCGTGGGCGAATTCGAAGGGGTCGGCTCTACAGCAGCGGCAAAAAAGTCGGCCCCTTTATAGCGTGCAGGATTTATTGTTGTAATGTTGTTGTAGTGTCAGAAATGACTTGGGCCGGGAATCCGGCTGTGCTGCCGCCTTAACCTATAGCAGATAATCGCGGCTTCACCACTGGCACCAGTACGGCACATCCTGTTCGCGCAGAAACGCCTCGGCACCCGCGCCCTGCAACAGGGCAAGGGTGCTGAGCATGCCCGCATCGGTGCAGGTGGCGGCGGCCACGGTGACCGCATGGGGTGCGCCGCTTACCGGCCAGCCGCTGCGGGGGTCCAGTACGTGGCTATAGCGTCGGCCGTCTTTTTGCAGATAGCGCTTGGCGTCGCCGCTGGTGGCCACGCCGCCTTGCTGCAGTGAAAAGTCCGCCGCCTTTGCATTGGCGCCGGTCGCTCCCGTCTCGATGCCCACCCGCCAGCCTGAACCATCATGGCGCGGTCCGGTAACGGCAAGATCGCCGCCCAGATTCACCAGTACGGAAGGGGTGTGGCCGGGCTGGGTGTGCTGCGGAAGGGGAAATGCCGAGGCCAGCTGCGCGACACGATCGGCCGCATATTCCTTGCCAATGCCACCGAAATCGATTTCCATGCCCGGCGCCAGCTGGATCAGCGGCGCCTGCCACATCACCTTGTCCCAGCCCACCAGCGGCAACAGGGCCTCGACCTCGGCAGCATCGGGCAGCCGGTCGCTGCCGTCAAACCGCCAGACCCGCCGCAACACCCCGGAGCTGATATCAAACAGTCCGTCACTTAATTGATAGAGCTGTTGTGCGTAGTCCAGCAGGCGGGCGGTTTCGGCATCGACCCGGGTGGGTGCGCCGCTGTTGATGTGGTGCAGAATATTGTCGTCACGATAGCGACTGTATTTGTGTTCAATGCGCGTGACCTCATCCGCCGCCAGCCGGGTGATCTCCCGGGCCAGCGATTCACTGCGGGTATCCACCAGCACCTCACAGTGGCTGGCCATGGCCTCGAAACGACCCACAAAATAATCGGCCCTGCGCTCGAGGCTAACCATAGCCTTTTCTATTTGAACAGCCCCAGCACGTAGTTGATGATCATGTCGGAATCCAGCGACACGCCGGCCTGTAGCAGGTAGGCCTCGTTATCCGGGAACAGCTGCTGATTCTGTAGTTTGCCGATGGCATCCGCGCTGCGGTCTTTGCCGTTCTGCTCGATCATCTCCACCCGCAGATTCAGCTCGGCGCCGTTGTGGAACTGATAACCGTATTTTACGCCGATGGTCTGGGTGGTGAATTCACCCAGCCGATAATCGGCACTGGCGTAGGCGAGAGTGGTCTCCTCACCATCGATGAGTGTCTGGCGATAAAAGTCCGCCTGCGCCTGCTGGTAATAGCGCAGATGGGGCTGTAGATAGTGGCCGCCGGCGAAGTCGAAACGGTAGCGCAGGTCGACGGTGTGTGACTGGATGCCCCAGTCATCCCAGAAATAGCGATACGAGAGATTGAGCACGTTCTCGTTGGGGAGCTGATGCACACCCTTCCAGAAAAGGATCTGATAGTTGCGTTGATCCGGTCGGCTCTCATAAACATAAGGCGTGGTGCCGCGCAGATTGCCAGTGCCGTCGTCTTCCAGCACGCTGAGAATCTTGTACGGGTCGGTGAGATAGCCGTCACTCTGGCCGCGGCTGTAGTTCAGCTGCATCAGGCTGCTGCGGTCAATGATCTGCGTAACGCCAAATAGCACCTCTTTGACGGTTTTGTCCTGCTTGCTGCCATCGGTGGCCTTCACGCCGGGATAGACCGGCATCACCGTCAGGCCGACGGGCACGCCGCCCTCCGGGCTGACGGTGTCATTGTTGAAGGAGAGACCGAGCGCCAGGGTGGTATGGCGCTGGTTGATGTCCTGGGCGAAGTTCGCGGAGAACCCGGTGGACAGGTAGTCGTGTTCGTTGGAAAAATTGCCGCCGAAGGTGCCGCGCAGGTTGTTGCCCAGGGGGGTATCCCATTCCACATTGAGCGCGCCGCGGGAGTCTTTGAAGGTGTCGTCCAGCGGCGTGGTGTTGGCGGCCTCGGTATAGGTCGACTTGCCCGATGGGGTGGTAAAGGTCTGCGGCGTGTCGGCCGGCACCGCGCCATTGGGCGAGGCCCCGGTCAGCACGTCGGCGACGATACGGACATTGATGAATTCGTCGTCATCAATCTCCTTGCTCAGACTCAGTACCGGCTCGACCAGCGCCACGCGGTCCTTCTCGGCATAGATCAATAGCGCGGAATCGATTTTCCAGTTGTTGCCGGACGCCACCAGTCCCCCGGCATGGCCGGCACCGGCCAGTAGGCCACAGGTGGCCGCGGCCAGTTGTCGGCGGATGTTACGTGGTGTGTTGTGCGATTTTTTCAGTTGCATCCGCAGCCCCCTCCGCCCACGCCCTGGCCGCCGCTGGAGGCCTCCTTGCTAAAATAGATATGTTCATCGAGGTAGGTTTCCAGCGGGTCGGCTACCAGTTGCATTTTTTGCTGGGCCAGGATGTCCCGATCCCAGGGTTGCACCGGTTCAAGACTGCAGGCGCTCAGGCTGGCGCCAATGCCTGCGGCCAGGAGAAAGGTCTTTATCATGTTTGTCGGTCTCGTGAGCAAGGGTTATTGGCGGACTATTTTTTCAGCAAGGCCTGGATGGCGGCTTCCATTGTGGCCTTGTCCTTATCGCGGAAACCCAGGTGGGTTTTGACCAGCAGGCCGTTGCGGTCGATCAGATAGGAGCTGGGCATGCCGCGTAGACGATAGGCCTTGGCAATCTCTCCGCTAGGGTCATGCGCCACCGTGAAGGCAGGTTGTCGCTGGTTGATAAACTCTTCGATGAGCTCGCGTTTCTTGTCCACGCTGACGGCGATGATGGTGAGGCCCTCGTCCTTGTAACGCGCATGCATCTCATCCATCCAGGGAAAGGACTTGCGGCAGGGCGGGCACCAGGTGGCCCAGAAATCCAGGTACACCACCCGCCCCTTGAGATCGTGCAGGCTGATGCCGGCGTCATCGGGAAAGGTGGGCAGGGTAAAGTCGGGGGCGGGCTCGGCGCCAAAAGTGGGGGACGTAAAACCACACAGGAGCAGAACCAAAAGCAGGGGCAGGCGGGTTGACATGGGGTACGAACCTCTAAAACCTGTATACAGGCGTGATAATGCTGTGACAAATTGCCGGCACAATTATACGGTATTTTGCCGAATGGGTGCGAGTGCCGGCGGGCGGGTTCCCCGGTCATGGGCACTATGCGGGACGCCGGGGGTCTCAATTGATAACCCGACACGTCGACCAACCGAACGCGAGGAGTATCCATGCTGATCAGACGCGCTGCCGATATCAAGAGTTCCGAGATTACCGATGAGCAGATTTATCAGGGGCGGCGGGCGTTTTTGCGCACCGGCTCCGGCCTGGCCCTGGCCGCGGCGGCAGGGGCTGCGTTTCCAGGTCTGATGCTGCCGCGCGAGGCGGCGGCCCGGGTCGAACTGCTGAACGTCAACAAGAACCCCGGGTTTTCTACAGAGGAGTCGCCCAATAGCTTCAAGGACATCACCCGTTACAATAATTTCTACGAATTTGGCACCGGCAAGGAAGACCCCGCCCGCCACGCCCACAGCCTGAAGACCGATCCCTGGACGGTGCGCGTGGAGGGCGAGGTGGAAAAGCCCGCGGACTATCAGCTGGAGGATCTGGTCCGGGAGAGCCAGCTCGAGGAGCGCATCTATCGCCTGCGCTGCGTGGAGGCCTGGTCGATGGTGATTCCCTGGGTGGGTATTCCGTTGGGCACCCTGATCAAACGCCTCAAGCCCACCTCAAAGGCCCGCTATGTGGAATTCACCACGCTGCACGATCCGCAGCAGATGCCGGGCCAGAAACGCGCGGTACTGGACTGGCCCTATGTCGAGGGTCTGCGGATGGACGAGGCCATGCACCCGCTCACGCTGTTGGCCGTCGGCCTGTACGGCAAGGTTCTGCCCAACCAGAACGGGGCGCCGATCCGCCTGGTGGTGCCGTGGAAATACGGCTTCAAAAGCATCAAGTCCATCGTCCGGATCCGCTTTACCGAGACCATGCCCAGTACCACCTGGAATCTGGCCGGGCCGGGTGAATACGGCTTTTACGCCAATGTGAACCCCGAGGTGGATCACCCGCGCTGGAGCCAGAACCGTGAGCGCCGCATCGGCGAATTTCTGAAACGCAAGACGGCGATGTTTAACAGCTATCAGGAGCAGGTGGCCGGCCTGTATGCAGGCATGGATCTGCGCCGGAATTTTTGATGTCAGCAGGTGATGTCCATTATGGGATGTCGGCAAGTCGATGATGCAACCGACGCTGAAACCCGTGTTGATCAAGCCGCTGGTGTTTATCGCCTGCCTGCTGCCGCTGGCGCTGGGTATCTGGGACGGCCTTACCGATCAGCTCGGGGCCAATCCCATCGAGGAGATTACCCACCGTACCGGCGACTGGACACTACGCCTGTTGTTGATCACCCTGGCGGCAACCCCGGCCCGTCGCCTGTTCGGCTGGAGCTGGCCGCTACGCGTGCGGCGCATGCTGGGACTGTACAGTTTTTTTTATGCGTGCCTGCATGTGTTGACATACTTCGTGTTAGACCAGTTTTTTGACTGGGGTGAGATTCTCAAGGACATCATCAAACGTCCCTATATCACCATCGGCTTCACCGCCTTTGTGTTGCTGATACCGCTGGCAGTAACCTCCACCAACGCGATGATGCGCCGCCTTGGCCGGCGCTGGGGTCAGCTGCATCAACTGGTCTATGTCATCGCGGTGCTGGGCGTGCTGCACTATTTCTGGTTGGTGAAGGCCGATTACCTGTTGCCGCTGATCCATGCCGCCATCCTGCTGGCCCTGCTGCTGGTGCGCGTCCGCTATCAGCGGCAGGCCCTGTCGCGTCAGCGAACCGTTTCCCAGACTCCCTGAGATCATCGGCCTGTTGTCATTGTTTCAGGGCTGAAACATTAACAGTAGTTGTGTGAGGATATGATGATGAAATTCAAACCGATATTTGTTCTAACCATAGGCTTGCTGTTATGTGCCTCTGCGGCGATGGCGGACAAGGCTATATTCGCCGGTGGCTGTTTCTGGTGTATGGAAGCCGATTTTGAAAAGCTCGAAGGTGTGACAGATGTGGTGTCCGGCTTTACCGGCGGCACGCTGGAAAATCCCACCTACACCGGAAATCATCAGGGACATTATGAAGCGGTGGAAGTCAGCTACGATCCGGCCATCGTCAGTTATGAAAAGCTGCTGGAATATTACTGGCTGCACATCGACCCCTTCGATGGGCAGGGCCAGTTCTGCGACAAGGGTACGAGTTACCTGAGTGCAATATTTGTCGCCACGGCACAGGAGCGAAGGCTGGCGGAGGCCTCCCGGCAGAAAGTGCGTGAGCAGTTTCCCGACCAGCAGGTCGTCACCCCGGTTTTGGATGCCGCCACCTTTTATCCCATCAAGGGCGAGGAAAGCTACCATCAGGATTTCTATAAAAACAGTGCCGTGCGCTACAACTATTATCGCTGGCGCTGTGGCCGTGATCAGCGTCTGCAGGAAATATGGGGAGACAAGGCAGCCCAGTAAGAGGGTTGCGATATAAGCTGTGTCGGAAAAATTTACAGTTTCATCGATAGCCCAATCTGAAAAAGCATAACCCTCTGTTTTATAGGTAAAAAAATTAGTGGCCTGGATATTGCTAAATAAGGTTTAGTTACTTACAGAAGGGTATTTGATATGAAAAAGACCATCTTATTAATGCCACTATTGCTGGCAACATCGTTGTCTGCCGAGGCCGGCATTATCAACCTGACCGGCACCGTGCGTGACTTCCAGCAGGCGCATTCCGATTTTGAGCGTGCCATCGACGGGCACGTTACCGGCATGGTGGAAACAACCCTGGGTGCTGATGGCAAACCGGTTTACAGTGGTTTGAATACATCCAGCGTCTATAACTCCGGCGAGAACTTCGACCAGTGGTATAACAATGTGGCTGGTGTCAACCAGTCGATTTCGCACACGATCTCCCTGGATAATACGATTACCCCTGATCTGAATGTCTATACCTTTACGGACGGCAGTTTCTTCCCTATCGATGGACTGGGCTTTGGCAATGAGGGTAATACGCACAACTATCATTTCACCTTTGAGCTGGGCACGAATTTCACCTATCAGGGTGGAGAATCTTTTAGTTTCACCGGCGATGATGATTTGTGGGTGTTTATTAATGATCAGCTGGTTGTCGATTTGGGCGGTGTCCACGGTGCGATATCCGGTTCGGTTGATCTCGACACTCTGGGCCTAACGGTCGGCAATAATTATTCGTTTGACCTGTTCTTTGCGGAACGCCATCGTACGGCCTCCAGCTTCCGTATCGATACCTCCATACAGCTTGAGCCTACCTCTGTCCCTGAACCTGCCACCCTTGCATTGATGGGTCTGGGTCTGATTGGATTCAGTCTTTCCCGTCGTAAGAAGACCGTCTAAACAACGCGCCATTTGAAGTGATCTAGATCCCGCTACGGCGGGATTTATTTTGTCCGGCATTCGTGGTCTGGCGGTTTTGCATACCAGGCGATCCCGCTTATAGCCGGCTGCAATTCCGGTTCGCTGATCTTGTTTGCCTCTATCGCTAGTACTCCTTCAAGGTAATATTTGCGGGTTCAGTTGGTCTGTCAGCGTTCAGGGCAAGGCGCGCCTCGCAGGCAATGGCCATAGTCCTTGCCAAGAGGCGGAACGCGGCCATGGACGCTGACAGGCCAACCCTTCGGGCGCTCCTGTGGTGTCCCGCTGCGGCGTTGCGGCGCTTGGCAAGGGAATGGCCATTGCCTGCGCACCGCGCCTTGCAGCGAAACACCACAGGAACGCTGAACCCGCAAATATTACCTTGAAGGAGTACTAGTTATCATCCCGTTCAGGCGTTGGTACTTGGTGGCCCTTTTTCGTTATCATGAGCCCCCATAATTCGACCGCTGCGGGAGTCATTGGCGCGGACCGGGTACCCGATGAGTGTTTGAGTAGGGAGAACGAATGGATTTTGAGGTTTTACAGAGCGAATTCTGGCAGGGCGAGAGCGTGTGGGTGGCGCAGGTCTTTGTGGTGGTGTTTTTTGCCCTGCTGGCCGACTTTTTTCAGCGCCTCATCTTGCGCGGCCTGGCCCGCCGCGCGGCAAACACCAGCAATCCCTGGGATGATGCCCTGGTGGCGGCCGTGCGCCGGCCGCTGAGCCTGCTGATCTGGGTGGTGGGCATCAGCTTTGCCGCGCAGATAGCCGCCAGGCAGGCGGGGGTCGGGATTTTTGGTGCCGTCGAGCCGATTCGGGATGTACTGGTCGTTGTTGCCCTGACCTGGTTTGCGGTGCGTTTCATCAAGCAGGCCGAGGGCAATATCATTGCCGCGCGGGCCGCGCGGGGCGAACCCATCGACGTCACCACCATCGACGCCATCGCCAAACTGTTGCGTCTGTCGGTGATGATCACCGCCGGGCTGGTGGCCTTGCAGACCCTGGGCTTCAGTATCTCCGGCGTGCTGGCGTTTGGTGGTGTGGGGGGGATCGCGGTCGGTTTTGCGGCGCGTGATCTACTGGCCAACTTTTTCGGTGGGCTGATGATTTATCTCGACAGGCCCTTTTCCGTGGGTGACTGGGTGCGTTCGCCCGACCGTAATATCGAGGGTACGGTGGAATGTATCGGCTGGCGCCTCACGGTGATCCGCACCTTCGACAAGCGCCCGCTGTATGTGCCGAATGCGGTGTTTGCCAATATCGCGGTGGAAAATCCCTCGCGCATGAGCCATCGCCGCATCCACGAAACCTTCGGCATTCGCTATCGGGATATCGGCCAGATGGCGGCCATCACCGCCGATGTGGAGGCGATGCTTAAGGCGCACCCGGCGATCGATGCCACGCAGACCCTGATGGTGAATTTTGTCGCCTGCTCGCCGTCTTCGGTCGATTTTTTTGTGTATACCTTTACCAAGACCACGGTGTGGACCGAGTTTCATGTGGTCAAGCAGGATGTATTGTTGAAGATTGCCGATATTATCGCCCAGCACCATGCACAGATAGCCTTCCCCACCTCCACGGTGCACATGCCGGATGGCGTCAGTCTGTCGAATGCGCCGGCGGCCGTGGCGCCTGAACCGGCTTAGCGCAAGCCACATCAAACCACACCAACGCGAATAAAAGGATAATGAGGAAAGCATGGCTGACAAATTGCTGATCGTATTAATGAACACCGACCCCGGCAATCCGTCGGAGTTGGGTACCCCGTTCATGCAGGCGTGTGTTGCCGCCGCCATGGAATACAAGGTGGAGATCCTGTTGACCGGTCGTGCCGGCGAACTGGCCGTGCCCGGTGTTGCGCAGCAGCTGCATTTCTCGGAGGGCGGTAAGAAGACGGTTTATGATCTGATGCGCGATGCGGTAGAGGCCGGCGCGAAGTTAAAGATCTGTACCTCAAGCCTGGAGTTGTGGGGTGATGAGCTGATACCGGAGATTGTTGAAACGGTCGGTGCCGCCTATATTATCAGCGAGGCCATGGACGATGATACCGTGACCTTTACCTACTAGTCAGGCCGCATATTGGTGCCTGTCTTAGCACCTGTTTTAGTACCTGTTTTAGTACTTACGCAGATTTAATCAGAGACTCCCCCGACCATGTCCGTCACTCAACAACACATTCGTCAGGTGCGTGCCGAAGCCGATTGCCTGTTTAACGCAGAACAGGTCGAGACAGCCCTGGACCGGATGGCTGAAAACATTAGCGACAAACACAGCGACAATAATCCGCTGGTACTGTGCGTCATGAACGGGGGGCTGATCGTTACCGGTTGCCTGTTGCTGAGACTCGACTTCCCGTTAGAGCAGGATTATCTGCATGCCACGCGTTATCGCGGCGCTACCCAGGGCGGCGACATCAAGTGGCTGGTCGAACCTGCGCATTCTCTCAAGGGTCGACACGTGCTGGTGATCGACGATATTCTCGATGAAGGTTACACGCTGGCGGCGATTGTCGAACACTGTCGCGAGGCCGGCGCGCTGAGTGTGGAAACTGTGGTGCTGGTGGAAAAGCTGCATGACCGCAAGCAGGGGATTCAGGCCGACTATATTGGCCTGCAGGTTGCGGATCGTTATGTGTTTGGTTTTGGCATGGACTATAAAGGTTTTCTGCGCAATGCGGCGGGCATCTTTGCCGTCAAAGGAATGTGAAGTGTTATGAATCTATCCGCGAAAAAACTGGCCATCATCGGTGGTACCGGACTCGATGGCCTGGGTATCCTGCAGGTCGATAAACGGGAGGTCATCAGTACGCCCTATGGTGAGCCTTCCGGGCCGATCACCCGCGGCAGCCTGTTCGGGCAGGAGGTGCTGTTCCTGCCGCGCCATGGGTATAACCACAATCTGCCGCCGCATCAGGTGAACTATCGCGCCAACCTCTGGGCGTTGCGGGAGGCGGGCGCCGATACCGTGCTGGCAGTGGCCGCGGTGGGCGGCATCCGCGCCGACATGGCCCCCGGTCGGCTGGTGATTCCTGACCAGCTCATCGATTACACCTGGGGGCGGCCCAGCACCTTCTTTGAACGCGGTGCCGAAAGCCTGCTGGGCAATGTGCCGGAAAACGACTCGCTCGACGGGCGGGAAAAAAAGCCCCCCCAGGTCACCCACATCGACTTCACCGAACCCTATTGTGACGAGCTGCGCCAGCTGCTGGTGAGGGTGGCCTTTGAGGCGAAAATCAAACTGCTGGACGACGGTACCTATGCGGCGACCCAGGGGCCGCGACTGGAAACCGTGGCCGAGATCGAACGGCTGGAACGCGACGGCTGCCACATGGTGGGCATGACCGGCATGCCCGAGGCGGCGCTCGCCCGTGAACTGGGGCTGTGTTACGCCTGCTGCGCCGTGGTGGCCAACTGGGCCGCGGGCAAGGCGGAAGGGGTCATCACCATGGAAGAGATCGACGAAAACCTCAAGGGCGGTATGCGGCGGCTGGGCGAACTGCTCGAGGCGCTGATGACCTTTAACTACACGGCCTGAGCCCGACTAGGGCGTCGGTCGCGTCCTGAGCGGGGGCAGCAGGATATTCTGCGGGCTGGTCTGCTGAATCGCCGCCGCCGGCTCTGGCAATGCCACCGGTGTCACCACCACCACCATCCCCATGAACGGGTGATCCAGATAATGGATCTCGGTGGAACGCATGCGCCGCGATTCCTTCAGCTGGAAGCCGCGGATCGCCGCCCAGTCCATCTGCTGGTAGGCCGGTCCCTGGGGTTCCTTGAGGGTGGGATAGGGCCGGTCGTACCACAGATCGAGGTCGGAAACGGGAATCGGCTGGTGCTGGATCACCGGACGCCGGTAGACCAGGTCCGTGGCGATGTGCAGGTAGCGCTCGACGCTCAGGGTGACGGTGCCGGCGAAGCGGGGATTGGCGGGGCCGATGTGGTGATCGGCCTCGCTGGCGTATTCCGGCAGCAACAGTGGCCGGGTGCTGTCGCCGGCATCAGCGCCGGTAATGGGGTCCCTATTGCCGGCCGCTGCGGTTTCCACGGGGGATAGGGGCTCGGTCATCCCTTCGACGAGGTACACCGGATCGGCCTGTTGCCGGTCGCTGGTGGGCTGTTGCCAGGCGACATGCAGCAACAGGTCGCGACCGCCGGAACGGCGAATCTTTGCCGCGATATCCGTGAGCTGATGCTGCTCAGCGGGCAGGATCTGATAGGCCAGGGGCAGGTCCGTGTCGTCTTCGGCGGGCACGGTCTGCGTTGTAGGCTGTCCGGATAGCGGGGGGATATCCTGCATCGCATCCGGCTCGCCGGCGTCCTGCGCCAGCGGTGGTTGCGGCAGGCTCAGTTCGCGTAGCTTTTCCGGCAGCGCCAGGCCCTCGATGGTCGGCCACTGCTCGGCGTCGAGCGCCAGATCGGTCTGCTGGGAAAAGAGGATCAGTTCCACCTGAAACCAGCGGGCCTGGGTCTCGGCGGCATCGTCCGCAGCGGCGCGGGCCAGGTGGGGCGATGCCGTGGCGGCCAGTATCAGCAGGGCGCGCGCCATAAATGTCGCGGCGCGCCGCAGCCTACGGGGTGAGTTCTTGGTATTATGGGCGCTCATAACTGTTAAGGCAGCACTCGTTTCAATTCGGTTTGTTTCAAAATAAAAATAACATTCCGGCACACACACTATCCTGAAAACGTCTGAGAACGCATTATGCCTGCACGGCCCATTTTACGCATTGGTCATCCCCTGTTACTGCGAACGGCCCAGCCTGTCGGCGAGTTTAACACGCCCGCACTGGATACGCTGGTGGCGGATATGCTGGCGAGCATGGAGCAGGCGCAGGGCGCGGGCCTGGCGGCCACGCAGATTGGTGTGCTGCAGCGGGTGGTGATCTTCGGCTTCGAGACCAACCCCCGTTATCCCGGTCGGGAGCCGGTGCCGTTGACGGTGCTGGTCAACCCCGAGATCCAGCTACTGGACGAGACGCCGGAAAGCGACTGGGAGGGCTGCCTGAGCGTGCCCAACATGCGCGGCTGGGTGCCGCGCCCACGGCGGATTATCTATCGCGGCTTTGATCCACAGGGGCAGCCCATCGAACGCGAGGTCGACGGCTTCCATGCCCGCGTGGTGCAGCATGAATGCGATCACCTGGACGGCATTCTGTATCCGCAGCGCATCGAGGATATGCGCAAGTTCGGATTTGAGCAGGAGCTGTTCGACACATCTCCCGAACGCCCCGTCGCGGATCAGTAACGGAATGGTTGAATAATAATGACGGCTAAAAAACCACAGCCCGAGAGCGATGCCCACAAATTCAGCCCGGAGCTCCAGGCGCAGGCGGAGGCCCTGCGCGCGCAGCTCAATCACCACAATTATCGCTATTACGTGTTAGATGATCCGGAGATCCCGGATGCCGAATACGACCGCCTGTTCCGTGAATTGCAGGCGCTGGAGGCAGCCTGCCCGGCGCTGATAACGCCGGACTCGCCAACCCAGCGGGTCGGTGCCCAACCGCTGTCCGCCTTCAAAGAGGTGCGGCACATCATTCCCATGCTGTCGCTGGGCAATGCCTTTGATGAAGAGGAGGTGCTGGCCTTTGGTCGGCGGGTCAGCGAGAAACTCGGTAGCGACGAGGTTATGTTTACCGCCGAACCCAAGCTCGATGGCCTGGCGATCAGCCTGTTGTATGAAGACGGCATGCTGGTGCGCGCCGCGACCCGGGGCGATGGCCTGAGCGGCGAGGATGTGACGCAAAATGTGCGCACCATCCCTTCCATTCCGCTGCATCTGCTGGGTGATGACTATCCGCGCCTGCTGGAGGTGCGTGGCGAGGTTTACATGCCCAGGGCCGGTTTCGAGGCGCTGAATGAACGCCAGCGGACGGCGGGGGAAAAGGTCTTTGCCAATCCGCGCAATGCGGCGGCCGGTTCCTTGCGACAACTGGACTCGCGCATCACCGCCACCCGGCCGCTGGCCATGTTTTGCTACGGCGTGGGACAGGTGGAGGGAGAGCGGCCCGGTGCGCAATTGCCGGGCAGTCACGGCGCCATCCTGCAGCGGCTGAAACACTGGGGGCTGCGGGTCTGTCCGCAGGTGGAGACCGTGCAGGGCATCGAGGCCTGCCTGGCCTTTTATCGGCGCATCGCCGAGCAACGCGATACGCTGCCGTACGATATCGACGGGGTGGTGTACAAGGTCGACAAGCTGGCCCAACAGAAAGTGTTGGGTTTCGTGTCGCGTGCGCCGCGGTGGGCCATCGCACATAAATTCCCCGCCCAGGAGGCCATCACCCGACTGCTGGATATTGATGTGCAGGTGGGCCGCACCGGCGCCCTGACGCCGGTGGCCCGGCTGGAGCCGGTGGAGGTGGGCGGGGTGACCGTGACCAATGCCACCCTGCACAATCAGGACGAGATTGAGCGCATGGATCTGCGTATCAATGACAGCGTGGTGATCTATCGTGCCGGTGATGTGATTCCCAAGGTGGCCGGCGTGGTGTTGTCCCTGCGCCCCAAAAATGCCCGGCGCTTCAGCATGCCGAGCCACTGTCCGGAGTGTGGCGCCGAGGTGGTGCGGGCGGAGGGCGAGGCAGTGATGCGCTGTTCGGGCGGACTGTATTGTCCCGCGCAGCGCAAGCAGGCCATCAAACACTTCGCCTCGCGGCGCGCCATGGATATCGAAGGACTGGGCGATAAGCTGGTGGATCAGCTGGTGGATGCCGGCCTGGTGCATACCCCGGCAGACCTGTATCAACTGTCGCTGGAGTCGCTGGTCGGGCTGGAACGCATGGCGACAAAATCGGCCGAGAACCTGTTGCGCGCCCTGCAGCAGAGTAAATCCACCACCCTGGGGCGTTTCCTGTTTGCACTGGGGATTCGCGAGGTCGGCGAGACCACCGCGCAGAATCTTGCCAATCACTACAGAACGTTAGACGCCATTATGCAGGCCGATGAGGAAAGCCTGCAAACGGTGCCGGATGTCGGTCCCATCGTGGCCTCGCATGTGGTGACCTTCTTCAGGCAGGCGCATAACCGTGAGGTGGTTGAGCAGCTGCGGGCGCACGGTGTGCACTGGCCGGCCATCGCCAAGGTCGAAACCGCTGCCCTGCCTCTGGCCGGCAAAACGGTGGTGCTGACCGGCACCCTCAGCGCGATGAGTCGTAGCGAGGCAAAGGAGCAGTTGCAGAGGCTCGGCGCCAGGGTGGCCGGCAGCGTCTCCAGCAAGACGGATCTGGTGATTGCGGGCGAGGCGGCGGGATCAAAGCGGGAAAAGGCCGAACAACTGGGCATCGAAATCCTGGATGAGGCGGGGCTGCTGGCACTGTTGCAGCAATCGGTGCAGTAAAAGTTCAATAGCGGCGCGGCGCTATCAGGCCGTAAAACACAGGCCGTAAAAATATGTACAGACCGGCAGTGGGTGTGTATTTTTAGGCGTCACGAATTTTCAAACTATCAATGGGGAACAGCAGATGACTCAACAGGCGAAGTGCGAAGCGATTGTCGATTCTTCCTTAGGCCAGGAGCTGGAGAAGGACGAATGCCAGGTATTGACCACGGTCATGAAGGTAAGGTCGTTAAAGGATGGTGAAGTGCTGGTGAAGGAGGGTGAATCGGATAACCACCTGTTTATCCTGACCCGGGGCAAGCTTATCGTCAGCAGCGAGATCGACGGAAAACCGGTCCCGGTCTATTCCATGAAGGTGGGCGAGTGCGCCGGTACCCGTGCCTTTGTCGATCTGGCGCCAAGGCGGGCGACATTGACCGCCGAGGGGGATACCACGGTTTACACCCTGGATCCTGCGGACTTTGAGGGTTTACTGGCGTCACATCCGCGTATCGTTTACAAGGTGATGCGTGGCCTGTTTCGTCTGACCCACACCAACCTGATGCGCATGAATGTGGAAACCCAGGAGCTGTCGAATTACATTCACAAATCGGGCGGGCGTTATTGATCTTCGGGAGACCGCTTTCGGTTACTGCGCCCAGCTTTATTGGCTGCAATTAAGTTTTCTATAGCTATTTACAGTTGTTCGCCTCCCGCCGGATCCGCCACCCGCAAACATTGCGCGGTTATGGCAACACCGGGGGATTGAGGTGTTGCAGCGACACCCGGGCAAGGCCGTTGCCCACCCCGTCGTAATAGTTGTAAACCTGATCGACCCCGGCCTGGGTCAGTGGCGGCTGCTCTTCCGGCGATACGATGGTGGCACTGATCAGACCCCGGAACCCCATGGCCCGCAGTTGGCGCGCGGCCATCAGCTTGGCCGAGGTTTCCGGCAGGGCCAGTAGCACGGCATGCACATTGTCCAGGTTGAGCTTGGACCAGAGACCCATATCTTCGGCATCGGCATACAGCACCCGTCGGCCCGCCTTCAGGTGTTGCTCTACCTTGCCAATATCCGAATCCAGCCCTACCACGTGCTGCTTGAGGCCCACCAGCTCGTCGTAGGCGCCGCTCCCAACACGCCCCATGCCCATCACCACGATGTGCGAACTGCCCAGCGAAATGGGCTCATCATCCGGGTGGCGGCGTTTGGTCTCAAAGCGCTGCAGGAAGCGCGCCAGTGGGGTATAGATCTCATGGGCATAGCGGTTGAGCGGCGCGGTAATGGTGAATGACAGGGCAACGGCGACCGCCAGCAACATCAGCCACTCCTCGCTCATCCAGCCCTGTCGGACACCCAGGCTGGCGATGATCAGGCCGAACTCGCTGTAGGTGGCCAGCGCCAGGCCGGTGAGAAACGAGCTGCGCGCGCGCAGCCGAAACAGCAACAGCACAAAGAAAAACAACAGCGCCTTGAGCGGCAACAACAGCAGCAACCAGCCCGCCTGTAGCAGGGTCTCCTGGCTCGGGTGACCCGACAGGCCGATCTGCAGGAAGAATCCCACCAGCAGCAGCTCTTTCACCCCCCACAGGGCGCTGGACAGATCCTTGGCCCGGCGGTGGTCGGCCAGGATCACCCCCAGCAACAGCGCGCCGAGCTCGGAGCTCAGGCCGAAGCCCTCGAAGCCGGCGCCACCGACCACCAGCGCCAGCAACAGCCCGTACAGCACCACCAGTTCACCACGGCCGGACACATCCAGCAGCCAGTGCAGCAGGGGGCGCAACAGAAAAATCCCCAACAGCATAAAGGCCCAGGGTGATGGCGAGACACCGCCGGCCATGCTCAGCACCGCCACCGCCACCAGATCCTGCATGATCAGGATGCCGATGGCGACGCGGCCATGAAAGGCGCGCAGTTCGCGCTTGCTCTCCAGCACCTTGGCGGCCACCACGGTACTGGAAAACGACAAGGCCAGGGCGACCAGCAGGGCTGTCTGCAGGTCCAGATCGGCGAACCCGGTGAGCAGGGCGGCAGTGAATAGTACGGTCAACAGCATGTGCAGCAGCGAACCGCCCAGCACCTCACTGCGCAGCAGGCTCTTCCAGCGCAGTTTTAGCCCCACACTAAATAGCAACAGCAGTACGCCGGCGTGCGCGACCTCCTGCAACAGGTCGGTGGACTGGTGGCCATTGAGGCTGAGAATGAAGCCAGCGCCCAGATAGCCCACCAGCGGCGGCAGCCCGATCAGGCGCATCAACAGGCCGAGGCTGAAGGCGAATGATAACCAGATGGCGGCGGTGAACATGGCGGGGTGTTATTCCTGTGTGGCGATCCAGTGCAGGAGTGTACTCGATCGCAATCCTGGGAGTCTGGCGATGCTGTAAAAAGTCGTCTATTAGCAGTCTGGCCGAGGGTGCCGGCCAGACTGCGGTGCGGCTATTTCCGTTCGATGTTTGCGCCCTTACGCAGGCCGCCGATGTAGTCTTCGATCAAGCGGTTTTGCAGGCCTACCCGGATCTGTTCCTTGATGTCTTCAAATTTCGGCGGGTTCATCACCCGGCTGTCTTCCAGCAGGATGACGTGCCAACCGAACTGGGTCTGTACCGGTGCCGATGTGTACTGGCCCTTGCCGAGTTTGGCGGCGGCGTCAGAAAAGGGCTTGACCATCTGCGCGGGCTGGAACCAGCCCAGGTCGCCGCCACTGTCGGCGCTGGGGCCTTTGGAACGCTCGCCCGCCAGCTTGGAAAAGTCCGCACCCTTGTCCAGTTCGCTGATCACGGCTTTGGCCTCGGCCTCGGTCTCCAGCAAAATGTGGCGCGCCTTGAGCTCTTTGCCGCCGATTTCATCCTTGCGGATCTCAAATTCCTTTTGCAGATCGGCATCGCTGACCGCGAAGCGGTCGGAGGAACGATTCAACATGCTGCTGGCAATAATGTTGATGCGCTGATAGTCGATCTCGGCCTGGATGGCCGGGGTTTTGTCGACGCCAATGGCGACGGCGTTCTGGTAGATCAGCTCGCGATTGATGAGCTCCTCGATCAGGGCGTCGCGCTGTTGGCCGGCGGGCATCTCGGGCGGCAGGCCGCGCTGGCTGGCATAGCGGATCAGGGTGTCTTCGGTGAGTGCTGCGCCATTGATGGTGGCAAGCACTTTGTCGGCCTCGGCAGCCGACGCGAGGCTGGTGATGGCGGCAAGCAGAACTGCAATAGCTAACAGGGATGTCGATTTCACGTTATGTCCTTTGGTTTTGCGTTTGGTGATTTGTCTGTACTGACAGCATCGGCGGTAAAAAAATGATTACTGATTTTTCAACTCCTGCGGGGTATAGGCCTTGATGCTCAACGCATGGATGTCGGTTTGCATCGCATCACCCAGCGCGTCATACACCATGCGATGGCGGGTCAGCATGTTCTTCCCCTCAAAGGCGTCGGAGACGATGGTCGCGGCAAAATGACCGCCGCCACTGCGCGCGCCGGGATGCCCCGCATGCAGATGGCTCTCGTCGATGATATCCAGTTGTTCGGGGGCAAAGGCGGCGGTCAGTTTTGCGCGGATCATGTCGATGCGTTGGCTCATGTTTTTTTCCTTGGGGTTGATTTAGTGCTAAGTGCTGAAAGAAAGTGCTGAGTGTTGAGTAAAAGCCTCTATACCCGGCACTTAGCACTTTCTTTCAGCACTCAGCACTTGTTTACAGGGAAGACCTTTTTAAACGGCTTGACGCTCACCTCGGTGTAGACTCCGGCGGCCTGGTACGGGTCGGCAGCGGCCCAGGCCTGTGCTGCTGCCAGTGAGGGGAATTCCGCGACTACCAGGCTGCCGCTGAAACCGGCCGGGCCGGGGTCTTCGCTGTCAATGCCCGGATGGGGGCCGGCCAGGACCAGTCGGCCCTCGTTTTGCAGGGTGTGGAGGCGTTCGAGGTGCGCGGGGCGCGCCTGCAGGCGTTTTTCCAGACTCTGTGCCACGTCCTGGCTGATAATGGCGTAGAGCATCAGGCCTCCTCGTCCGGTTTGCCGGGGTCGGTCGGTTGCGTGCGCGGCGCCCTGGCCGCCTCGGGTTCGCTTTCTTCCTTGATGTAGCGGGCCAGGTAGAAGCCCAGCACCAGCATGAACAACAGGGTGGCGGCGGTCATGCCGTAAAATTTGATATTGAACCAGGTCTCGGTGTCGAAGTTGTACAGCACATACACATTCACCAGACCTTCGGCCATCATCAGCGTGCCCATGGCGGCATTGGCCCGGCTCCAGACAAACCGGGGCAACTCCATGGCGGCGCCCATCATGCGCTCGACGATGGTCTTCTCGCCGATAAAGTGGCTGGCGTAGATGACCAGCCCAAACAACACGCTGACCACGGTGAATTTCCATTTGATGAAGCTTTCGTCCTGCAGCACCAGGGTCAGCCCACCGAACACGATGATCACCACCAGGGTGATGAGGTGGCTTTTTTTCACCGTTCGATCCCGGAACCAGAATATGGCGACCTGCACCACACTGGCGGCAATGGCGACGGCGGTGGCGGTAAAGATGTCGGCGAGGTAATAGGCGCCGACAAACACCAGTAGGGGGAAAAACTCTAGTAGTGAATTCATGGGCGTAATTTAACACAGGGACATGCGCCTGCGCAGTCATGCTCTGTTAGAATGGTTCTTTTTTTGAGCACGCCCCATCATGTCGTCCGAGTTGCACACTGAGATTCACTACGATCTCCACAGCCACACCACGCTCTCCGATGGCACCCTGAGCCCGGATGCCCTGGTGCGCCGCGCCCGTCTGCAGGGTGTGGATGTGCTGGCGCTGACCGATCACGACGTGACCGACGGGCTGGCCGAGGCGGCGGCCACGGCGGACGAGGTTGGTCTGCGGCTGGTGCCCGGGGTGGAGATCTCGGTCACCTGGGGCGGCGTGACCTTTCATATCGTCGGCCTGAATATCGATCCCGCCCACGCCGGGCTGCAGGCCGGTCTGCGCCAACTGCGCTCGGTGCGTATGGCGCGGGCCGAGGAGATTGCCCGGCGGCTGGAAAAACACGGTATCGAAGGGGCGCTGGTGGGCGCCCAGGCCTTTGCCAGCGGGCCCATTCTCAGCCGCACCCATTTCGCCCGGTTTCTGGTGGAGGCCGGCCATGCCAAAGACATGCGCAAGGTGTTCAAGAAATTCCTCACCCACAATCGTCCCGGCCATGTAGCGGGCGAGTGGGTGCCGCTGGAAGAGGCGGTCGGCTGGATTCACGCCGCCGGCGGCCAGGCGGTGATCGCCCACCCCGCGCGTTACCGCATCAGCGCCAGCCGCCTGCGGCAGTTTATCGAGGCCTTCAAGGCCTGCGGCGGCGAAGGGATCGAGGTCGTTTCCGGCAGTCACACGGCGGGCGAGGTCGCGGGCATGGCGCAATATGCCAAGCGTTACGGGTTGCTGGCCTCCTGCGGTTCGGACTACCACGGCCCCGAACAGTCCTGGCAGGAGCTGGGCAGGCCCATGCCGCTGCCGGACGGCTGCGTGCCGATCTGGAAGGACTGGGCACAGCCCACGGAGAGCGTCCTATGAGCAAATTTTTTCAGATCCACCCGGACAACCCGCAGCAGCGGCTCATCGACCAGGCCGTCGAGATCATCCAGCACGGTGGGGTGATCGTGTACCCGACGGACTCGGGTTACGCGCTGGGCTGTCACCTCGGTGACAAGTCCGCCATGGAGCGCATTCGCAACATCCGCCAGGTGGATGCCAGGCACAACTTCACCCTGGTCTGTCGTGACCTGTCCGAGATCGCCACCTACGCCAAGGTGGAAAACGAGGCCTACCGGCTCATCAAGAGCCTTACCCCCGGGCCGTATACCTTCATCCTCAAGGCCACCAAGGAGGTCCCCAAGCGGCTGCAGAACCCCAAGCGCAAGACCATCGGCCTACGGGTGCCGGATAACCGCATCGCCCAGGCCCTGCTGGAAAGGCTCGGTGAACCGTTGATGAGTTCCACCCTGATCGTCCCCGGGGATGGCATGCCGCTGACCGATCCCTATGACATCCGGGACACCCTGGCGCATGCCCTGGACCTGATTATCGATGGGGGTTTCTGCGGTTTTGAACCCACCACGGTGCTGGAACTGACGGAGGACATCCCGGTCCTCGCGCGACAGGGGCTGGGGCCCATCGACGGCCTGGGCCTGGAGGACTGATCGGGGCGTCTGCCGGTTTGTCACAGAACAGGAACATCGTCGCCCAAACCGGATATAATCCCCCCGATGGAAGAATTAACCACAGTACAACGCGTGGCGGTCTGGGCCTTGCCGGTGTTGTTTGCGATTACGGTGCACGAGGTGGCGCACGGCTGGGTGGCCCGCCGGCTGGGTGATCCCACCGCGATGATGCTGGGGCGGCTGACGCTGAATCCCATCAAGCACATCGATCCCATCGGCACGGTGGTGGTGCCCATTGCCCTGCTGCTGATGGGGGGCTTCATTTTCGGCTGGGCCAAACCGGTGCCGGTGACCTGGGAAAACCTGAAAAACCCCAAACGGGACATGGCCCTGGTGGCCATCGCGGGGCCGGCCTCCAATCTGCTGATGGCGATTTTCTGGGCCCTGGTGATGAAACTGGGACTGGTGTTCGGCACCGGCTTCGAGACCCTGGCCTGGCCGCTGATCTACATGGGCGGAGCGGGTATTGCGATCAACGCCATTCTCATGCTGCTCAATCTGTTGCCGATCCCGCCTCTCGACGGTGGCCGGGTGCTGGCCGGTCTGCTGCCGGGGCCCTGGGCCTGGCAGCTGAGTCGTATCGAGCCCTATGGGCTGATGATCATGGTGGTGCTATTGGCGACGGGGATGCTGGGCAAGATCCTGGGGCCACCGATGCGGCTGTTCGAGGCGCTGATGTTTAGCCTGGCGGGTGCGGTTTAGGCGCGTCGCCTGCCACGCGATGTGCCGGATCTGAACAAGGCACAGGTAACGAAAGTACATTTAACCAAAATACATTTAACGAAAGTTCAATAAGTATAAAAAGGGTTTGAGGGAGAAACGGTTTGAGTGCGGTTTCAAGTCAGTATCAACGGGTGTTATCGGGCATGCGTCCTACCGGGCAATTGCACCTTGGGCATTACCACGGCGTGTTGAAAAACTGGGTGCGTCTACAGCACGAGTACGAGTGCTTTTTCTTTGCCGCCGACTGGCACGCGCTGACCACCCATTACGAAGACCCGTCGCTGATCGCCGACAGTGTGTGGGAGATGATCATTGACTGGCTGGCGGTGGGGGTCAATCCCGGTTCGGCCAAGTTGTTTATCCAGTCCCAGGTGCCGGAGCATGCGGAGCTGCATCTGCTGCTGTCGATGATGACGCCGCTTTCCTGGCTGGAACGGGTGCCGACCTATAAGGACCAGCAGGAGGCACTGAAGGAAAAGGATCTGGCCACCTACGGTTTTCTCGGCTACCCCTTGCTGCAGAGCGCGGACATCCTCATCTACAAGGCCGGTCAGGTGCCGGTGGGCGAAGACCAGGTCGCCCATGTGGAGCTGACCCGCGAGGTGGCGCGGCGCTTCAATCATCTCTATGGCCGCGAGCGAGATTTCGAAGAGAAGACCATGGCCGCCATCGAGAAGATGGGTAAGCGTAACGCCAAACTCTACAACGAGCTGCGCCGCAAGTTTCAGGAACAGGGCGACCACGAGGCTCTGCAGACGGCCCAGGCGCTGCTGGAGTCCCAGGGCAACATTACGCTCGGCGACCGCGAGCGGCTGTTCGGCTTTCTGGAAGGCGGCGGCAAGATCATCCTGCCCGAACCCCAGGCCCTGCTCACCCAGGCCTCGAAGATGCCAGGGCTGGACGGGCAGAAGATGTCCAAATCCTACGGCAATGCGATCTCTCTGCGGGAAGATCCGGCGGTGGTGGAAAAGTCCCTGCGCACCATGCCCACCGATCCGGCACGGGTGCGGTTGACCGATCCCGGCGACCCCGGCAAGTGCCCGGTGTGGCCGCTGCACGAGATCTATTCGGACGACGATACCCGTAAGTGGGTGCAGGAAGGCTGTCGTACGGCCGGTATTGGCTGCCTGGAGTGCAAGCAGCCAGTGATCGACGCCGTGCTCAAGGAGCTGGCGCCGATTCGTGAGCGGGCCCGGGAGTTCACCGCAGATCCCAAGCTGGTGCGCAACATCATCGCCGAGGGTAACGAGGCCGCGCGTGACGTGGCGAAAGATACTCTGGAAGAGGTGCGGGCGGCGATGGGGCTGGAGTATCGTTGATTGGTACACCAGCGGCCGACGGATGCCGGTCACTGCCCCGGTGCGCCAAAAGAATCACTGAGAAACCCTCGAATTTACGGTAATGTAATGCCCCATGAGTGAGCCAAAACCCGATCAGCCTGATCTGACCGATCAGTCCCCAAGTCCGATCCACGCGCCGGAGCAGCAGCCCGCGCAGGGCGAGATGCCGTTTGCCATGGTGCTGGGTGAGGCAATGACTACCATGCCCAAGGATTTGTATATCCCGCCCGAGGCGCTGGAGATCATTCTGGAGGCCTTTGAGGGGCCACTGGATCTGCTGCTGTACCTGATCCGGCGTCAGAACCTGGACGTGCTCAATATCCCCATCGCCGAAATTACCCGCCAGTACATGGAATATGTGGAGGTGATGAAGGC
Organism: Gammaproteobacteria bacterium; assembly: GCA_032250735.1. Lineage (NCBI taxonomy): Bacteria > Pseudomonadati > Pseudomonadota > Gammaproteobacteria > Gammaproteobacteria bacterium. The sequence goes on along the minus strand of JAVVEP010000017.1, from coordinate 16,646 downwards.
GCTGAATCTGGAGCTGGCGGCGGATTATCTGGTGATGGCGGCGATGCTGGCGGAGATCAAATCCCGCATGCTGTTGCCGCGCCCGGTGGAGGTCGATAACGAGGAAGATCCGCGCGCCGAGCTGGTGCGTCGCCTACAGGAATACGAACGCTTCAAGCAGGCGGCGGAAGACATCGACCAACTGCCGCGCATGAATCGTGAGGTGTTTCAGGTCTCGGTGAAAACGCCGGATCTCAAGCTGATCAAGCCCGAGCCCGAGGTGGACATGCGTGAGTTGCTCAGCGCCTTTAAGGATGTGCTGCTGCGCGTGGAACGCAATACCCATCATCAGGTGACGATGGAGGCCCTGTCGGTGCGTGAACGCATGTCCGAGGTGCTGGGCAAGCTCGGGAGTGACAAGTTCACCGAATTTTCCACCCTGTTTACCGTGGAGGAGGGACGCCTGGGGCTGGTAGTGACCTTCCTTGCGATCCTCGAGCTCATCAAGGAGTCCCTGATCGAGCTGATCCAGACCGAGGCCTATGAACCGATCCACCTTAAACTGCGGGTCAGTGAATGAGCTCGCCCGCGGTGGTGTCCTCTGGCATCACCGCATTCGTAAAGCGCTTGTAAAGAATTCTCAAAGCGCGCTCAAAAAATTACAGTGAAACCTAAAGATTGGAAGCAAGACCATGTCATCAGAATCAGTACAGGACAACATGCCGGAACAGGAACTCAACGAGCCAGCGGATTCGGAGTCATCGATTCTGGAGCCAGGGGCGGCGGCCGCCACAAGCGAGTCCCCGGAAAGGGATGACGCGCTGAGCGAGGAGGCCGAGCGGGAGGTGGGCGCACCCATTTTCGCCGCCGCGCCGCTGAACGGGCAAAAGATCCAGAACATCCTGGAGGCGGCATTGATGGCGGCGGGGCAGCCCCTGTCCATGGATCGTCTGCTTAACCTGTTTCTGGACACCAACCAGCCCTCGCGTGACGAGATTCATCAGGCCCTGGCCGCCCTGGCCGAGGCCTGCGAGGGGCGTGGCATCGAGCTGGTGGAGGTGGCCAGTGGCTTTCGTTATCAGGCCAGACAGGAAAATGCCGAGTGGGTGGCCCGCCTGTGGGAGGAAAAACCGGCGCGTTATTCTCGGGCCCTGTTAGAGACCCTGGCCCTGATCGCCTACCGTCAGCCGATCACGCGCGGCGACATTGAAGATATTCGTGGCGTCAGTGTCAGCACCAATATCATCAAGACCCTGATGGACCGTGACTGGGTGAAGGTCGTGGGGCACCGTGACGTGCCCGGCAAGCCGGCGATGTATGCCTCCACCCGGCAATTTCTCGATTATTTCAGCCTCAAAAACCTCAGTGACCTGCCGTCGCTGGCCGAGATTCGGGATATCGATTCCATCAACGCCGAACTGGATCTTGCCGAACCCGGTAGCGCCAGGAGCGAGATACGCGTCGACACCGACGACGCCGAGGTGCAGCTGGATCTGGTGGCCAATGATGTCATTGAGGCGGGTGAAGACCGCCCGGAAGCATCGGCGGAGACTACGGTTGAGGCTATGGTGGAGGGCGATGCCGAAGGTGATCTCGCGGACGCTGTTGAAGGGCGCCTCGATGCTGGCACCGAAGCCGACACCGATACCGATGTCCATGCTGAGACAGATGGCGAGCCCGATGCCGAGACCGACCCTACCTCAACGGTCGACCCACGGTGAGCGATACCCCTTCCCCTACCAAACCAGTGCAGAGTGAAAAACTCCAGAAGGTTCTGGCGCGCGCCGGTTATGGCTCGCGACGTGAACTGGAAGAGTGGATAACGGCCGGGCGCGTCAAGGTCAATAACCAGGTGGCCAAGCTGGGCGACCGGGTGGCGGAGACCGATCGTATCTCGGTGGATGGCGATCCGGTGCGACAGACGCGGCTCACCGAGCGTCGTAGCCGGGTGCTGATCTATCACAAGCCGGTGGGTGAGGTGTGTACCCGATCCGACCCGGAGGGGCGTGACACGATCTTTAACCATCTGCCGAAATTGACCAGCGGTCGCTGGATCACCATCGGCCGTCTGGATCTCAATACCAGTGGCCTGCTGCTGATCACCACCGATGGCGACCTGGCCAATCGCATGATGCACCCCTCACACCAGGTCGAGCGGGAATACGCGGTGCGCGTGCTGGGCGAGGTCACGGCGGAGATACTCAATAACCTGAAGACAGGGGTTGAGCTGGAGGATGGGCCTGCGCATTTTGATATGATCGCCAGCGTGGGAGGGGACGGTGCGAACAGCTGGTACCACGTGGTCCTGCGTGAAGGCCGCAACCGGGAGGTGCGGCGGCTCTGGGAGTCCCAGGGCATACAGGTGAGTCGCCTGATGCGCGTGCGTTATGGGCTGGTTTCCCTGCCCCGTGGCCAGAAGCCGGGGCGCTGGGAAGATCTGTCGGAGCAGGAGGTGGATACCCTGCGCCGCAGTGTGGGCCTGCCCCCCAAGGCGGTGGTGAGCGGCCGGCGTGGCGATGCCCGAAGCGATGCCAGGCGCGACACCAAAAGCGGATCGTCACGCGGCGATACCGGCAGCCGGCGTTTTTCTGCCAGGGGCGAGGCGAAAAAGCCCGCCGACAAACGCCAGTCACGCACCCCCCGCCGGCCGGTGAAAACCCGCCGCTGATCCTTATGCCTCCCTCGTCAGGTCATTATGAAACAGCCTGATCCCAAACGCGGACGACCGAAACGGACGGTGCTGAAGCAGCGGGAAATGCAGCAGGAAACACGTCACGAAACACCCCAGGAAAAACCGCCCGCGCAACACAGGGCCGTGCTGAACAAGGTCTATAAAACCCTCTTTTCCAGTTATGGCCATCAGCACTGGTGGCCGGGCGACAGCCCGTTTGAGATCATGGTGGGCGCCATACTCACCCAGAACGCCGCCTGGATTAATGTTGAACGGGCCATCGACAACCTCAAGACCCACGCCTGCCTTAGCCCGCAAAAGATTCTCGCCACCCCCGCACCCCAATTGGCGGAGTGGCTGAGGCCCTCTGGCTATTTCAATATCAAGGCGCAGCGCCTGCGCAATTACTGTCAGTGGTATGTGGATGCCGGCGGGCTGACGGCCCTGTCGCGCTGTGACACTGCAAGCCTGCGACAGCAGTTGCTGAGCGTGAATGGCGTCGGCCCGGAAACTGCCGATGATATCTTGCTGTATGCCTTCGAGCGACCGGTGTTTGTAATCGATGCCTATACCCGCCGGCTGTTTTCACGCCTGCAACTACTCGAACACGACGCTGGCTATGAGGCGCTGCGCCAGCAATTCGAGAGTGGCCTGAAAAGGGAGGCGTCGCTGTATAACGAATACCATGCGCTGATCGTGCGCCATGTCAAACAGGTCTGCAGAAAGCGACCCGATTGCACCGTCTGTTGTCTGTTCACCCAGTGTCCCTATCCAAAAATGTAATCGCCTTCACAGTGCTGTGGGTGATTTCCCTTTAGGCTCTATCCGTCATTCGCGATCGCTAAAAACTGTGATGCCCGTCACAAAGCCGGGTTCGCTATTTCGATATCTTTATCGTCAATAACGACACCGGCGGAGCGCGCGGTTGACGGCGAACAAAACGGCGAACAACGAGACGCCAAACAGACACAGGAGTTGCAAGTGGCCACACATCACCGTGCAGGGAAGCAGTATCGACTGGCCCTTTGGGCGAACCGGTTTGCAGATCGCCACCCAAAATCCTATCTGGGTGTCGCGCTGCTGCTGATGCTGCCGGGGTACGCGTTTCTGCTGTTGTTTCCCTATCTGGTGGTTGAGGGTGCCACCGTGCTGGCGCGCGAGATACCCAATGCCAGAACCACCGAGCACTGGATCGTGGTCGAGGTCTGGTCGGCGATCCTGTTGTTTTGTCTGTTGCTGAGCAACCAGGTATTTCGCCTGCACTTTCCGCGTGCCTGCGGATTGAAACTCTCGAAGGATCTGGCGCCCGAGCTGTTTAGGCTGATTGGTGAAATGAAAAGCTACACCGCGAAACTGTCCATAAGAAATGTCATCCTGACGGACCGGCATGAGCTGCGCATCGAACAGACGCCACGCCTGGGTTACCCCTTCGCATGCTCTAACACCCTGATCATCGGCATGCCCCTGTTGCAGACCCTGTCGGAGGCACAATTTCGCGGCGAGTTGCTGCGCCATATGGTCCAGTATTCCAGTGGCGCGCTGCGACCGGTGCACTGGCTGTTTCGCACACGCCGGCTGTGGCGGCGTTATGCGGATGCGCTGGCCTCGCGCAGCCGACTGGCCGAGGCGCCTATGCGCTGGTTTTTCTCGCTATACGCGCCTCTGTTTGAGGTACTGACACTGCCGGCGGCACGCAGGGATGAACTGGCGGCCGATAGCGCCGTGCTGGAATGGCTGAATGATCGTGACTATTTCCAGACCGTGAAGAGCCGGATTCTCGCGGAGAGATTTCTCAACACACAGTTCTGGCGCAAGGTGCATAAGCACGCATTACAGCATCCGCAAAAAGTCATGCATCCGTTCGCGGAACTGGAGCGCATCACCGGCCAGCCGCAACCCCTGGCAGTACGTCAGCAATGTTTGCAGGCGGCTTTTGAAGAACAGCAGGATGTCACTAACGCGATGCCGGTATTACACCAGCGGATGGACAACATCGGGCAGGACAAACTGCGTGAGGTGCCGGTGGTTGAAAAGACCGCGGCAGAGGCTTGTCTGGGAGAGGCCCGCGGGGATTTTATCTCTATCCTCGACAAGCTGTGGCGCTCAACCACGTTTATGCACTGGAAGGCGGATTATGAGCAGCGCTGTGCCGATCTGCACAGGGCCAAGACACTGAGCAGGAAGTCACGGCAGCAGGTCCTGGGCGTGCGAGAGATAGTGCTTTATGCGCGCCTCGCACGACAGCTTCGGGGTGACTCCCTGCGAAACTCACTGGCAAAAATGGGTCGGCGCAGCGCAGGCCATCTGCTATCGGGTCTAACGAGCGGGAGTGCCCTTGCGCGCAAGGTAAGGGCAACGCAGGACACCAATGTCGTTAACTAGTGTTGTTGCCTTGCGGGCGGGTGCGAATACTCTGGAATAGGTTTTGGTCCTGCGCTATGCGCTGGCCTTGGTCCTGTCCGTTGGCTCGCTGACCCGGGTGCAGTTTCGGCCGGCATTCTTGGCCTGGTACAACGCTTTGTCGGTGCGCACAAAAAATGACTCGTCGGTCTCGTCGGCCTGCAGGATGGCGACGCCAAAGCTGGCGGTCATCTTGATGTGATGCCCCTCACAGATACACTCGAGTGCCTCAACATTGCTGCGAATCCGTTCGGCCAGTTGCTTGACGCCGTCGATTCCGGTTTCGGGCAGCAGTACTACAAACTCCTCACCACCGTAACGGAACACCTGGTCCGAATTGCGGATGGTCTCTTCTGCGGTATGGGTGAGGGCCTTTAGCAGGCAGTCACCGGTATTGTGTCCGTAGGTGTCGTTAATATTCTTGAAGTGATCAATGTCAAAGATGATCATCCCCAGGGTGCGTTTGTGACGCTGGGCGAGCTCGATCTCCCGGCGCAGTGATTCGTTCAGCGCGGCGCGATTGCCGATGCCGGTCAGTGCGTCTTTCTGTGCGGCCTGGACCGCCTCCCGATACCGCAGCGCATTGCGCAGCGGGTAGAGCAGTGCGGCGGCCAGTCGCTCAACCGCCTCGGTTTCAGTTTTGGTGAATTTGCTCTTGCGCGTCAACACCAGCTGGCCGAGGCCCTCATTTTTGATGCTGAGTTTATAGTTGATGCGGCAACGCCCGCTTTTGCCGATGGAAAAGCCACAGTCCTTATGATCGTTGCGATAGCCGAGATGATCATGCGCGACGAAGGCCTTGATCTCGCGGCTAAACTGACCCAGCACCTCGTCGATATCCAGACTGGCCTGCAGCTGGTGAGACAGCTGCTGTACCAGATGGCTGAGTCCGAAACCCGGAGTGGCGCGCGGCGGCGCATCCAGCAAGGACAGCGGCAGAGGATTGATGTTTCGCAGTTGTGTGGTGCTCATGTGCAGTTCTCGGTCGATTCAGTGCCCTTCCTCTAGCGAATTCTGTGCCAACTTGCCAATGAAAGTGAAAATTTGCGTATAAACAGCGAGTTGGAAGGGCTGGATTTTTGCGGCGTCAATATTCCGTCAAAAAGTTGGCAGGTCCTTGCCGTGGGCGGCGGCGAGATTGTCGCCATTTGCGTCATAGAGCGAGACAGCTTTTCGTCACAATAGGGGTTTCTATGGCCTATCGGGGAGGTAATTTTCCGTCGATAAAAGAGGGGCTTAGGCGAGATAGTGCGGGTGATTTATCGCCTGGATGCGTTGTCCGGAGGTCTTTTCACCAGCGGCGCGCATCAACTGTAGGTAGACAGGGATTACCGTCTCAGGGCCGGGCAGGGTGTTGGGATCCTCTCCCGGGTAGGCCAGCGCCCGCAGGCGGCTGCGGATGGGGCCAGGATCGATGCTGTTGACGCGAATGGCGGTATTTTCTTCCAGCTCATCGGCCAGGGTCTCGGCCAGGTTTTCGATGCCGGCCTGGGCGACGCCGTAGGCGCCCCAGTAGGCCTGCCCGCGGAGGCCGACCGCGCTGGTGCTGAACAGAATGGCGCCCGCCTCGGATGCCTTGAGCAGGGGCAGGCAGGCCCGGGTCAGCTGCATGGGTGAGGTAAGATTGACCTGCAAGACCCGCTGCCACAGCGGCAGGTCATAGTGTTCGATGGGGGTCAGGCTGCCCAGAGTGGCGGCGGCGTGTAGCAGACCGTCGAGTCGGCCGAATTGCTGCTGGATGGTGGCCGCGATGGTGACGAAGTCGTCCGCCGTGGCGCTGGCAAAATCCAGCGGGCAGATGGCCGGTTGCGCATGGCCAGCGGCGACGATGGCGTCATAGGTCTTCTCCAGCGGCAACAGGGATCGCCCCAGCAGTATCACGCTGGCGCCCTGTGCCGCAAAGGCCCTGGCCGCGGCCCCGCCGATGGCGCCACCGGCGCCGGTAATCAGGATGACATGATCTTTCATGAGGTCGGTTTGCGTGCTGTGCTCCATGCTTAGCCCTGGGCGCGACGGCGCTCACGGATCACGCAGTGCGCGCTCTGCAGGCCGCTGCGCACCGCGCCCTCCAGCGTCGCCGGCAGACCGACGTCGGTATAGTCGCCGGCCAGATACAGGCCGTCGACCGGGGTTTTTGCCGCGGGACGATGATCCTGAACATTCACGGTGCTGGCAAAGGTGGCGCGTTTTTCACGGATCACGTGCCGGGATAACGGCGCGGGCCAGTGCGGGTACTGGCTCGCCAGTTCCTGTGCCACATGCCGGCATAACTGGATATTGTCCCACTCCAGGTGTTCGCCCTCACCGCTGATTACTACCGCCATCAGTCCCGCCTGGCCATTCAGGCCGCGGTCGAAAATCCACTGACTGACGGTGTTGACCATGCCCTGCACCCGGCGGCCGAGCTGTGTGTGTTGGTCATACTGCAAATAGACGGTGCAGATAGGCCGGTGCTGGAGGGGCTCGATTTGTGCGGCAATGGCCTGTAGTGCCGGGTATGGCCGGATGAGGCGACGGGTGATGGTGTGGGGGGTCGCCAGTATCACCTGCGACGCCGCGATGGGGTTGTTGCTGAGTTCGACGCCGCTGATGCGATTGTCGGTAATCGCCAAACCCGTCACCCGCTGACCGAGACGCACGCTGCCGTGGTGGGTTTCGATGTAGTCCAGCGCGGGTTGGGGGAGTATCTCTCCCAGATTGCTGCGGGTCAGCAGCAGATCCGAATCGCGCCGGGCGTGGCGGAAGCTGTCACTGAGGGTGCGCAGGAAAAGTTTTGCCGAGGCCTCGTGAATGTGGGTGTTTAGTGCACCCAGGCATAACGGTTCCCAGAGGGTGGTGATCAGGTTCGATGACTGCTGATGACGGTGCAACAGCTCGGCGACACTGTAATCATCTTCAATGGCGAAATTGGTGCGCTGTAGCTGGCGGCTAAATCGTAGCGCCGAGAAACGCTCCCTCCACGACAGCCCCTGCGCGCTCATCAATCCCCAGGCGAGATGCAACGGCGCCGGCAGTTTTGCCGTGCGTAAACTGACGCTCCTGCCGTGGGGGCTGGACCAGTGCAGCGATAACGGCTGGCGGTGCAGCACATCGGCCTCCGTGATGCCGATGTTTCTCAGTAGCCCCAGCGTGGACTCATAGGCGCCTAACAATAAATGTTGGCCATTGTCGAGGTGCATGCCATCGGCATGTACGCCGCGGGCGCGGCCGCCCAGCTGTTTGGCAGATTCCAGTAACACCACCGGGATGTTGTGTCGCGCCAGTTCCACGGCCGCAGCCAGTCCCGCCCAGCCACCACCGACCACGATCACCGGATCTGTCGATTTTTCCTTATTCATAGTTGAATTCATTGTTGGTCAATGAACTGCCGGTGACGGCGCTTCTCCTGGCGGGCGCTGCGCCAGGCAATCCACAGCTTGCGTAAGGGACTCAGCGAGGTGCGCTGTTTCAGCACCTGGCTGCTGTCCTTTTCGATGTTGTCGAGTACCGTCTGGTATATGCCTGCCATGATAATGCCGGTGCGCTGGGCATAGCGGTCGACCTCGGGTAGCAGCGAAAAGGCCCTGGCATAATATTCCCTGGCACGCTGCGCCTGGAAGTCCAGCAGGTTTTTCATGTTGTCGCTGTCACGCAGCCTGAGAATGTCCTGCTCGCTGACCCCGAATCTTTCCAGCTCATCTAACGGCAGGTAGATGCGGCCGCGTTCGGCATCTTCCTTTACATCGCGCAGAATGTTGGTCAGCTGGAAGGCGGTGCCCAGCTGCTGGGCGTAGTCCAGGGTGCGGCGATCCTCAAAGCCGAAGATCTCGGCGGCCATCAGGCCGACCACACCGGCAGCGCGGTAGCAGTACAGGTTGAGTTCGGTAAAGTCGGGATAGCGAGTCTGCTGTAAATCCATCGTCATACCGTCGATGATTTCCAGGAAGTATTCTTTGGGCAGATTGAAGTCTTTGATGGAGGTGCTCAGGGCCTGACAGACGGGGTGATTGGGTTTGCCATCAAAGGTGCCGAAAATTTCCGCGCGCCACCAGTTGAGTTTGCTGCGGGCAAGGTCGGCGTCATGGCATTCGTCCACCACATCATCCACCTCGCGGCAAAAGGCATACAGCGCGGTGATGGCCTTGCGCTGGTTGTCGGGCAGGAACATGAAGCTGTAATAAAAGCTGGACCCGCTTTTAGCAGTTTTGTGCTGGCAATACTCGTCAGGCGTCATGGGCGAGCTGTCACGGGTGGCGGAGAATGGAGGCGATGATGGCTATGCATGTTTTGCGTATTATACGCGACAATAGGCACAACAACAGACTCACAAAATATCGGGGAAAATAAAATGCAAAGCCTGTGGAGCCCGCAAGAGGCGCAGTTATGCGCAGATGACCCACTCGCCCTGCGCGTGTACAGCTCACGCCTGCTGGGACGTGAGCCCTCGCTGGTATTGCACGGCGGTGGTAATACCTCGGTGAAGGCGGAGGTCAAAGACCTGTTTGGTGACAGCAAACCGGTGCTGTATGTGAAGGGCAGCGGCTGGGACCTGGCGACTATCGAGGCCCCGGGGTTCGCCCCGGTGTGTCTCCACACTCTCCAGCGTATGGCCGAGCTGCCCAGTCTGTCCGACCCCGAAATGGTGCGCGCCCAGCGGGCGGCGATGACCGACCCTTATGCGCCCGATCCCTCGGTCGAGGCCATCCTGCACGCCATCATCCCCTTCCGCTTTGTGGACCACACCCATGCCGACGCGGTGGTCACCCTCACCAATACGCCGGGGGGCGAGGCGCGGGTGCGGGCGCTGTATGGCGAGCGGGTGCTGATTGTGCCCTACACCATGCCCGGTTTCGTGCTGGCCAGGGTGATCCGCGAGCTGACCCGGGGGATCGACTGGTCACAGCTGGAGGGCATGGTGCTGATGAACCACGGGATGTTCAGCTTTGCCGATGAGGCGCGCAGCAGTTATGAGCGCATGATCGCGCTGGTGACCCAGGCCGAGGCGGCGCTGGCCCGCGAGCAGGCCGGCGTGGTCCGCGCCCCGGCGGCGCCGCCTGCCGCCACCGACCTGCTGCAACTGGCCGAGCTGCGACGCGCCGTGGCCCGGGCGCGTTGCGCCCCGGGGCAGGCTGCCCGCGGTGTGGCGCGCTGGACGACCAGTCCGGAGGCGGTGGGCTTCGCCAACCTGCCCGATGTGGCGGATATCGCCTGTCGTGGCCCCCTCACCCCGGACCATGTGATCCGCACCAAGCGCGTGCCGCTGATTTTCACGGACGGGGCCGAGGCGGCCGTCGGGGCCTATGCCGACGCGTACCGGGCCTATTTCGCACGCCACCAGTCGGCCGGGCTGAGCTGTCTCGATCCCGCGCCGCGCTGGGCAGTGTGGCCGGGCCACGGCACCCTGGCCTTTGCCCCCAGCGTCAGGGAGGCGGACATCATCGGTGATATCAGCGCCCACACGCTGCGCGCCATCCAGCAGGCCGAAGCGCTGGGTGGCTGGCAGGCCCTGCCGGAGCGCGACATCTTCGCGGTGGAATACTGGGACCTGGAACAGGCCAAGCTGCGCAAGGCGGGTGCCCCTGGCGGCTTCGTCGGCCGGATCGCCCTGGTGACCGGCGCCGCCAGCGGCATCGGCCGGGCCTGTGCCGAGGCCCTGCACGCCCAGGGGGCGGCGGTGATGGCGCTGGATATCGATCCGGCGGTGGAGGATCGCTTTGCCGCGCTCGATGCGGTGGGGCGGGTGTGCGATGTGACCGATGCCACGGCCCTGCAGGCGGCGGTGGATGAGACCGTACGCCGCTTTGGGGGACTGGATATGGTGGTCAGCAACGCCGGCACCTTTCCCGCCAGCCACCGCATCGAGGCCATGGACGCCGCGCTGTGGGAGCGTAGCCTGCGCATCAATCTCAGCAGCCACCAGCAGCTGTTGACCTGCTGCATTCCCTATCTGCAACGCGGCCTCGAGCCGGCGGTGGTGTTTATGGCCTCGAAAAATGTCACCGCACCCGGGCCGGGGGCCGCCGCCTATTCCGTGGCCAAGGCCGGCGTCACCCAGCTGGCGCGCGTCGCCGCCCTGGAGCTGGGGCCGATGGGGGTGCGGGTCAACGTGCTGCATCCGGACGCGGTGTTCGACACGGCAATCTGGACCCCGGAGGTGCTGGAGAGCCGGGCGCGCCACTACGGGCTGAGCGTGGAGGAATACCGGACCAAAAACCTGCTGAAGGTAGAGATCCGCTCCCGCGACGTCGCCGAGCTGGCCTGCGCCCTGCTGGGTCCGCTGTTCGCCAAAACCACTGGCGCGCAGATCCCCATCGATGGCGGTAATGACCGGGTGATCTAGGGCTGAGGGCTCAGCAAGGGCGCAATAACCGAAGGGCATTGCACCGTATGCAATATCTACCAAGGCAGCATCGTTTTGATTATCGGTGGAAGTGTGTCGCAGAACGCTCTTTTAGAGTTGTTGCTCTGGCGTCGCTGGTTGGCCGGCGGTCTGTGCAGGCTCCCATAATGGCGCGTAACGCGTGTGCATTTGTGCATAAGCTGCAAATCTTAGCCAATAAGTTGCAAATGCCTATCCCATAAGTGAAAACTGGTACAGCTATGAATGAACTAGTGCTTTATACCGGTTGCAGGCGTTACCGATAATTCTCCAGATGACTGTTATACATGAAAGAGCAGTCATCCCGAGTCTATTCAATATCCGGCTTATCCGAAGTATCAATTTTCAGATTAATTGTGATTCCGTTAACGTGGGGTTGATATCCACCTTGTTGCGCAGTGCGCAACAAGCTATATTTAGGACAATGATACTCTCCTTCAAACACAAAGGACTTCAGCGATTTTACGAGACGGGGAAAACCACAGGTATACAGGCAGCACATAAAAAACGTCTGAAATTACAATTAGTTGCCATCGATACCGCTACGTGTATTGACGATATGGAAATCCCGGGATTTGCACTGCATTCCCTCAAAGGGAATAAAAAGGGTATCTGGTCAATTAAGGTGAGCGGCAACTGGCGGGTCACCTTCAAATTTGAGGATGGGAATGCCCATATCGTCAATTATGAGGATTATCACTGATGGCTATGCACAATCCACTTCACCCTGGTGAATTTATTCGCGAAATTTATATCACTCCATTTGATTTTAGTGTCCGCCAGGTTGCTGAAAGTTTGGGTGTGTCACCATCAACCTTTAACCGTCTGTTGAATGGAGACAGCAATGTCTCCCCTGAGATGGCGCTACGCTTGTCCAAAGCTTTAGGGCGCTCACCAGAGAGCTGGCTGACGATGCAAGATCATTACAATCTCTGGCAGGCAAAAAAAAATGTCAACCTTAAAGATGTTAGGAAATTAAAATTGTCTGCGGCATGACACTTAACATTAACGGCAAGTTAATACTGAAAGCGGGCTTTCACTTGCTAGAAGCAATACCGTTTCACCACCTCAAAAGCAGCCATCCACAGTTTATGATTCAAATCAGTAATGGGGAAATTATTTCTAGGCGTTCGGAATTTTGTGATAGAAATATATTTTATATTATATAAATCAATTAGTTGAATGAGTTCTTGTATGACTCTTATCGGCAGTTTTTCATCGGGACAGGCTCTAAACTGCTAGTCATTAGTCCTCTGGGAAGGGGATAAGGTACATACGGTTTGAGCTTTTCCCTTGACAATATAATGAATATATCTTATCAGTAAGAATAATTCTTAATAAATGCTGGGAGTACAGAAATGGCACAAGCAAAGACACAGACATTAAGCCTTGGCGATCATTGGAACAACTTCATTGAAAGCCATGTTGGGAAAAAAAAGCGTTACGCTACGGCTAGCGAACTGGTTCGGGACTCACTAAGACTTCTAGAGGAGAAGGAAGCCAACTCTAAACTGGAAAATTTGCGTCAATCCCTGATAGAAGGTGAAGAAAGTGGTGATGCTGGTGTGCTGAATATGAGCGCTATCCGGCAGGAAGCAAAGAAAGAAGCAGGCTTAACCTAATCTATGTATAAAATTCATCAGCAGGTAAAAGCACGCAGAGACCTTAAAAATATTTGGCTTTACAGCTATGAGAATTTCGGAATTGATCAGGCAGATAAATACTTTGATGAATTAGAATCTGCTATTAAAACGCTGCAGGACAATCCTCTGATAGGCGTTTCCTGTGACTACATCAGGGAAGGTTATCGCCAATATAAAGTCAACGAGCACTATATCTTCTATCGTATTGTCAAGAAGACAGTCCATTTAGTGCGAGTGTTACACGAAACCATGCAAGCCAGGAATCATTTCTAGGCTTGCTGCCATTAATAGCCAAGTCAATAGGATAGGGATTTATTCCCTATCCTATCTTCTGTCCGAAATTCTGCATTTTTATCACAAAATTCCGAACGCCTATAAATTATTTCTACTTTTTACACGTATAAAAAAAATCGTATATATATCCACCCTTTCTAACAACCAATGATTATTTGCTCGAGTTTCACCTTCAAGCTAAATAATTTCCCAAAAACGGTTGCATATACAACAATAAGGTATACACTTACACAATGTTCGAGCGATGCCTGTATTTTAATATTAATGCGCTGACGCGTGCCGTTAACCATATTTGGGATGCGGCTTTTTCTGAATTCGACCTGTCTCCATCGCACGCCTATTTACTTCGTCTGACATTGTCCACCCCTGGGCTTACACCAAAACAAATAAGCCATGAGTTGAAGCTCGAAAAATCAACAATTACCAGGTCTTTGGACGCTTTAGAAAAAAAAGGGTTTATAAATCGTAAAAAAGGCGACAGTGGTGATGCCAGAGAGCAAAGTATTTATCCTACGAAGAAATCTATAAAAATTGCGACTCAACTTGAGAAAAAGGGCAATGACCTCTATCAAAAAATGATTAAGGATATTGGAAAAAGCGAACTTGCATCGTTGGTTGGCGAGTTGCGAAAGACTCAAACACGAATTAAATAGTTTTTTTGTTCTATAGGTTGTACATACAACCATTTAGGGAGGCAATATGGACATCGTTAAACACCCAATAACCGGCCAAGAACCAAAGTTAAGTACATCATCACCATATTCTGCTCTGGTAGACTTTTATCGTTCTTTTAATAATCAAAACTATGAATTGATGAAGTCTAACTGGTCACTGTCTGACGAGATATCCATGTCCAACCCTCTTGGTGGAATAAAACGTGGGTGGAATGAAATAGAAGAGGTGTATAAAAAAATATTTAATGGACCAGCAAAAGTGTATGTCGAGTTTTATGAATATTCAATATACACCAGTGAAACCATGTTTTTAGCAGCCGGTCGTGAAAGAGGCACGCTAGAAATTAATAACGAAATAATCAACCTGGCTATTCGTACAAGTCGAGCGTATTGCCTTCAAGAAAATCAATGGAAACAAATTCATCATCACGGTTCGATGGATAATCCAGAGCTATTAGCGATATACCAAAAGGCACTGAGAAATAATAAACTGGAGATATAGTATGAACACATCACTTTCAAATGAAGTATTTTGGCTTATTTTAACAATTTTTATGACATCATTATTTTGGATTCCCTACATCATCAATCGCATGTCAGAATTGGGTATATTGAATGCCTTATGGGATCGGTATGGTCGCACTGACACTACTAAGAAGTGGGCAATCCGAATGATGCAGGCCCATGACAATGCAATTGAGAATTTGGTGCTATTCGCACCATTGGTAATATTGGTTGAGATAACTGGGGCAAACTCAGGAACCACTGCCACTGCTTGCATGATTTATTTCTTTACTCGGTTGATCCATTTCACTGTATTTACATTTGCTGGACCGTTATTAAGGGTCGTATCTTTTTTGGTTGGATTTTGGGTACAGGTAGTGCTGGCCTTAACGTTGTTAGGGGTATAAGCAAATATTGATCTAGTACCACTTTAGTGGTCGTATTGGTAGTTTTTCAAGGTCTGCTTTCGAGCAAAAAGCAAATTGTTGGCCAAAATATGTGGGGGTCCGCTAACGCTGCATTGCAACCTTTGACATATATCTATATTGGGTCGACAAGTGATGTTTACAGGCACTCCGGAGAACTTTACGCTGAATTTTTATTTGTAAATGATCACATAGATTGTCCGTCTATGTCTGATTCTCGCCAAAACGGTATAGTGGGATAAACTTTGGAGACGGATATGCGTAGCACCCGATTAATTATCAGACAGTTATTTTCTTGCTTATTCGTTTTGGTGGCTTTTTATCCAGCCTCTGTACTGGCTGATGATTTGGATGCCATTGTGATTCCGTCTCTGATGGATCAACAACTTGATGCTTGGTATCGCGTGCCACTCAATAGCGGGCCGCGCATTCAAAAGGCGGACAAGGTTACCCATGGTCAGACCTTTATGTTGTTAACCTTCTTTAAAGGTTATACCACTGATAAAGACAATCACATTCATCTACGTTATGACGTTCAGATCTATGGGCCGGATGGTAAACCCACTGAGGATAAAGGGGTGGATATGGAGGTCTATAAGGGACCTGCAGGTAATTCGAATGCCTTAATGCTAAATCGACAATATATGTTGATTACGTTTACCGATGCCTATCCGGTCGGTACCTATAGCATCAAAATGACTGGTTACGATAAAGTAGAGAATACTTCGGTTGTGAAGGAAACCACAATTGAGCTTGTTCCTTTTAGCCTCGGGGAGGCTTTCCCATCCATTAAAGAAGTTGGATCGTGGATGATGGCCTATTATAAAAGTCCGGAACCCATGCGCAGTATTCAAGCCATACGAGCAAGTATGAAAACCGAGACTAAGTGGCTGAACAAGAACATGAATGTCGCCACATTTTTCATGTATGTGTTTTCCAATAATTCCTTCTTGAGCCACTATATTGTCAAACACATGAAGAATTTTTCACTTGAGGATCGTAAGAAGTTGTTGCTCATTGCGGTGCTCAGCGGTGACGATGTACTCACACAAGCACTCTTGGACACAGGTGATCTCGATGAGATACATGACTATGCGAAGGGTATAAAATTACCTGAGAAGTCTGAGGTAGTAAGACATGCCGCCTACCTGGATGTGTATTGGTCAGAATTTCTGGCGACGGGCCGATACGAACCCATTAAAAAAATAGTCGGTGCTTTGGCGCTACATCAGTACAAAGGATCAATTGAGCAGTATAAAGCGACCTCTGACGAAGAAAGGACCGATGCACTAAAAGAAAAAACCTACTTTGAAGCCGTCTATCAATCAGCCGTTTGGTCATTAATCAGTAACAGCAAGCAAATGCCACAAGTTTTTAAATACTGTGTCTTCATTTATCAAAATGAGAAATTAGAGGAAGGCGTCAAAAAGGAATTGGGTGTCTTGTTATCGATAGTTCAGCAAGAGATGAAAAAAACACGTAGTGCTGAAAAACAAAAAGTTTCTTAACGCTCCGGCTGAATTGCGACGTTAGTATCAGGGAATGCCGATGTACATTGAAATGATCTAGCACCACTTTAGTGGACGTATTGTTAGTCATTCAATGTCTGCTTTCGAGCAAAAAGCTAATTGTTGGTAAAATATGGGGAGTGTTAGAAATTCTGTGTCATTTCAGTAGTATGAGCAAAAAGAGGAATGA